>DATEEB010000112.1:0-3805 GCA_035281345.1 Rhizomicrobium sp.
CAACACCCTGATTGACTACCGTTTTCAACAGCATGTGAAGGCCAAGAGCGGCGAAGGCGGCAAGGGCAAGGTGATGACCGGCGCCGGCGGCGCCGACGCCATCATGAAAGTGCCGGTCGGCACCGAAATCTATGAGGAAGACGGCGAAACACGGATCGTGGATATGGCGACACCCGGACAACGCTACCGCCTGCTCAAAGGCGGCAATGGCGGTTTCGGCAATGCCCATTTCAAGAGCGCCACCAACCAGGCGCCGGAATTCGCGCTGCCCGGCCAAGCGGGCGAACAAAAAACTTTCATCCTCAAGCTCAAGCTGATCGCCGATGCCGGGCTGATCGGCATGCCCAATGCCGGAAAATCTACGTTCTTAAGCCGCGTGTCGGCGGCCAGGCCCAAGATCGCGGACTATCCCTTCACCACTCTGGAGCCCCAATTGGGCGTGGTGAAAATCGATGAGACGGATTTCGTGCTGGCAGACTTGCCCGGACTCATTGAAGGGGCGCATGAAGGCGTTGGGCTTGGCGATCGCTTCCTGGGCCATGCGGAACGCTGCGCCTCCATCCTGCATCTGATCGATGGCACCGGCGATTCTGTCGCCAAGACCTACAAGACCATTCGCGCCGAACTGATCGCCTATGGCCAGGGTCTGGACGAAAAGCCCGAGATCATCGCCTTGAACAAGGTGGATGCGATTGGCGAACGTGAACTGGCAAAGAAACGCGCGGCGCTGGAAAAGGCCTGCGGCCACAAGGTGCATGTGATTTCCGGGGTCAGCGGCGAGGGCGTCAACACGGTGCTGCGCGCCATGGTGCGACAGATCGATCGCCGCCGCGCCGAACGTGCCGAAGAGGCGCGATACGCCCGCCCCGCCCCGGTTGCCCGAAGCCGCATCGAGCGGCAGACCATCAATTTCAAGGCGCCTGTGGTGCCCCAGGCACGCATAATGGCCGGGCCGGTGACGCCGCAGGCGGTGAAATTGACCCCACCCGCGACAACCAAGACGGCCACGCCGATGGGACGCGCCAAGGCAAAGGCAGCCAAGAAATTGACCGCTGCCAAAGGCAAGACCAAAAAGGTCAAGCCCCAGGCAAAAACGCAGGCAAAAACGCAGACCGGCAGAGCCAAGGCCAAGCCCAAAGCGATGAGCAAAACCGCGCAGCGGGCGAAAAAGAAGCAACGGCGATGAGCGATATTTTTTCCGGCACCAAACTTGTGGTGGTGAAGGTCGGTTCGGCCTTGTTGGTGGATGGCGCCAAGGGTGAACTGCGCCGCGACTGGTTGTCGTCCTTATGCGACGATGTCGCCGCCTTGAAGCAAAAGGGCCTGGCCGTGGTGCTGGTGTCGTCCGGCTCCATCGCCCTTGGCCGCAGGCTGCTCAAGCTTTCGCCCGGCGCACTGAGATTGGAAGAAAGTCAGGCGGCGGCGGCGGCGGGACAAGTGCGCTTGGCCGAGGCCTATGCCGACATGTTCGCGACGCGCGGCATCGTGGCGGCGCAAGTGCTGCTCACCTTCGGGGATACCGAGGAGCGCCGCCGTTATCTCAACGCCCGCGCCACTTTGGGGACCTTGGTCGATCTCAGCGCCGTGCCGGTGATTAATGAGAATGACACGGTCGCGACCGCCGAAATCAAGTTCGGCGACAATGACAGGCTGGCGGCGCGGGTCGCCTCCATGATGGGGGCGGACCGCCTGGTTCTATTGTCGGATGTGGACGGACTTTATACCGCCGATCCGGGCAAAGATTCCGCGGCCACCCATATCGCCGAAGTCACCGCCATCACGCCCCAGATCGAAGCGATGGCGGGGGATTCCATTTCCGGGTTCGGGCGCGGCGGCATGACTTCCAAGCTGATCGCCGCCAAGATCGCCATGGGCGCGGGCTGCGATGTGATCCTGGCCAAGGGCGAAACGCTGTATCCGCTTTCGGCTATTGCCAAAGGCGCGCGCCACACCATCTTCCGCGCTTCGCTGACGCCCGCCGCCGCGCGCAAGCGCTGGATCGCGGGCGTGCTGCGGCCCGAAGGCGTGCTGGTGATCGACGATGGCGCGGTCCGGGCGTTGAAAGAGGGCAAAAGCCTGCTTCCCGCCGGCATCCGTCAGATTGATGGGCGGTTCGAACGGGGTGACGCGGTGGTGGTCCAGGACCGGGAAGGACGCGAAATCGCCCGTGGTTTGGCGGCTTACAATGCGTCCGACGCAGAGCGGATCGCGGGCAAGCGCACGGTCGAAATCGAGGCCATTCTGGGCTATCGTGGCCGGGACGAAATGATCCACCGCGACGACCTGATCCTGACGGGAAACGGAGCATGACGGTCCACAATGCCAGTGATGCGCTCGCTGCCGAGATGATGGCCATCGGCGCCGCCGCCCGTGACGCGGCGCGCGCCATGCGCGAAGCCGGTGACGAGGCCAAGACCAAGGCCCTGGTGATCGCCGCCGCCGCCATCAGGAGCCGCGCCGCGGAGATCCTGGCCGCCAACCAGGGCGACATCGAAGCGGCCAAAGCCGCCAACATGCCTGCCAATATGGTGGACCGGCTGATGCTCAACGATGCGCGCATCGAAGCCATGGCCAAGGGCATCGAGATTGTCGCCGCGCTTCCCGATCCGGTGGGGCGCGAATTGGCGCGTTGGTCCCGGCCCAACGGCCTGGACATCACCCGCGTCGCCACACCCATCGGGGTGATCGGCATCATCTATGAATCGCGCCCCAATGTGACGGCGGATGCCGGTGCGCTCACGCTCAAATCCGGCAATGTCGCCATTCTGCGCGGCGGTTCGGATTCCATCCGCTCGTCCGGCGCCATCCAGAAGGCGATGGCGGAAGGCTTGAAAGCGGCGGGGCTGCCCGAAACCGCCATCCAAGTGGTGAGCTCCACCGACCGCGCGGCGGTGGGCATGATGCTGGAAGGCCTGAATGGGACGGTCGACCTGATCATTCCGCGCGGCGGCAAAGGTCTGACCGGGCGGGTGATCAACGAAGCCAGGGTGCCGGTCTTGGCCCATCTGGAAGGGCTTTGCCATGTCTATATCCATGCCAAAGCCGACTTGGCCAAGGCGCGCAGCATCACATTGAATGCCAAGATGCGGCGGACCTCGATCTGCGGCGCGGCGGAAACCCTGTTGGTGGATCGCGCGGTGCTTTCATCGCATGGCGTGCCGGTGCTGGAAGACCTCGCCAAGGCCGGTTGTGAGATCCGCGGCGATGAGGCGGTCCGCGCGGCGTTCCCTGCCGCCAAGCCCGCCACCGAGGAAGACTGGAAGACCGAATATCTTGACGCCATCATCGCCGTGCGGGTGGTGGACGGGCTGGAGCAGGCCATCCTGCATATCGAGCAGCATGGCTCGCATCACACCGATTCCATCGTCACCGAAGACGCCGCCGCCGCGCAACGGTTCATGAACAGCGTCGATAGCGCCATTGTGCTGTGGAATGCCTCGACCCAGTTCGCCGACGGCGGGGAGTTTGGCATGGGCGCGGAGATCGGCATCGGCACCGGCAAGATGCATGCGCGCGGGCCGGTGGGTGCGGAACAGCTCACCACCTTCAAATATGTGGTGCGTGGCAACGGTCAGATTCGACCCTAGGGAGATTCCATGGCGACCCACACCGGCAGCTGCCATTGCGGCAAGATCGCTTATTCCTTTGAAAGCGGACCGATCACCGAGGGGGTGGAATGCAACTGCTCCATGTGCGCCCGCAAGGGCGAGATCATGCATTTCATCCCCGCCTCGGCCTTTACGCTGAAGACGCCGCAGGAAAACCTGGCGACCTATCTCTTCAACAAGCATGTGATCAACCATCA
>DATEEB010000113.1:0-3217 GCA_035281345.1 Rhizomicrobium sp.
CCGCGCGGGACGCGGACTTGCCGCCATAGCCGGCTGTGAAGGCCAGATGGCCCGATCCCAACGCGGTTGTGGCGCGCACCCGGAACGTCACCACGCCTTCATGGGCGGGCGCCAAGCTCAGACTTTGGATGGCCCCGCCCAGGACCTGGAATTGCGGTCCGGCCTTGAGCGCCACCGTCACCGGCACGGCGGCGGTGCCCATGCCGCTGAGATTGTTGGAGACGCCGACGCCGATATCGGCTTCGTCGCCGGGCGCCAGGGTGGTGGGCGCGGTGGGGGTGAGGACAAAGTCGCCCCGCACCGTGGTGGCGTTTTCGGCAATGCCGATCAGGTTGGGGGACACCGCCACCGCCATCACCCGCAGGCTGCCGTTGAAATAGTCCGGCACGGTGTAGCGGAAATCCTTTTCGTTCTTCACATCCACGATGCCGGACCAATAGGCCACCGGCTTGTCGCGCTTGCGCTTGAAGGGATTGAGTTGGCGGCTGATGGCGTCGGCGCCGTCACCGCCGGGCGCTGCCGCGGCTTGCAGCTTTTTGAAGTCGGGCAGGATCAGATCGAGGATTTGCGCCGTCTGCACGTCCAGCATGCGCTTGCGGAAGAAATATTTCAGCGGGTCGCCCAGCTTGTATTGAGCCACCCGCAAGATGCCTTCATCCACCGCGAACACCACCACCCGCGCCGGCTTGGCGGTGCGCAACTTGAACGTCACGGTCTGGCCCGGCTTGACCAGTTGCGGCGCATCCACCCGCAGCCTGTTGCGGCGGGCATCCACATTGACCGAGAAGGGCGCCACGCCATAACTCAGCGGACTCATGAAAATTTCGTCCGAGGACGGATCGCGGACATACTGCACATTGATATAGCCATTGCCTTCAAAGCCCGCCGGCACGGTGATGTGCTGGACCGAGTTGGTGGTCTTGGCCGTGAACCATGCATGGGCATAGACCCTGTCGCGTTCGACGGTGATCAGGCCGCTGCCCGCATAGGGCGCGCGCAGGGAAATCTCCACCGCTTCACCGGGGGCAAAGTCCGACTTGTTGAGCTTGACCTGCAGTTCGGCATTGCGGTCCAGCGAACGGGACAGATTGGCCGCGCCGGTCACGCTATATTCGATCCGGTTTACCGTCAGATCGCCGGAGCGGATCAGGACGGCATAGTCGCCGGGTTTGTCGGATAGGATAGGATAATCGATGCCGCCGGCGGGAATGGCGAGGGGCGCCGTGCTGATCGGTACTTCCTTGAGTTTGGATTCGTATTTGTAGGCGCCGGAATCCTGCTTGGTCAGCACCGAGACATAGCGCCGCTCGATCAGTTGGGCCTGAAGCCCGTTCAGCGCGATGCTGCGGGTTTGGGGATCGATGGCCACCAGCCGCACGGAATGGCGGCTGCCGCGCTGGACATAGGCGAGATCGTCGGCAGATTTGTAGCCGACCAGCCAATCGTTGCTCGACACCAATGTCGAGGCGCTGGCCGCGACATTGCGTCCACCGCCGGCTTCATAGGCCTTGGCCAGAAAATCCAAGCGATAGGTGGCGTCAGCATATTTTTTCAGATCGAGGTCGAACTCGGCATGGCCTTTGTCGTCGCTGCGGCCATCTTGCAACTTGGTGGTGTAGCCTTCTTTGGCGTGGCGCATGTCATAGAAGCGATAATCCGCCCAATTGCGAAATGCCGGAAAGGCGGGATTGAGCGTCAAAGAGGCTTCGATGCGGCGGCCGGCGGCCGGCGGACCGAACAGGTTGTAGACATCGACCAGGCCCTTCAATGCGCCAGGCTTCACCCAGCCATCGACGACATGCTGGGAAAGACCGGCCGTGACCTTCATGCTGTCGGGCAGGAATTCCTTCACTGAGACGGTGGTGGAGCCGATGGCGCGATCCCAGCCATTGCTCTTGGCCGTGATGTAGAGATTGACTGTCCAGGTGCCGGTGGGGGCGGTTTCCGCCGGGGCATAATCCAATTCGGCAAATCCCGTTGCGTCCACCGTGACAGGGACGCGCTTCACCGAAAAACCGCGGGGGTCGACGATTTCGGCTTGCAAGGGCACGCCCGCTGGGCTTCTTCCCCAATTCGCGGTGCGCACGATCAGGCCGATATGGAAACGGTCGCCGGGCCGGTAGATGCCGCGGTCTGAGAACAGATAGGCCGACAATTCGTCGGCGTCGGCGGCATTGATTTCTCCGCCGACATCGAAGCGCGAATAGTCCAGGCGGCGGTCGGAATCGTCGATCGGCAGGAAAGAAAAGTCGTCGCCCTGGCGCACCACATACATGACGGGGCGTTTTTCACGGCTGAGGCCCTTGAGGGTGGGAAAATGCACCACCCCGTCTGCCGCGCTGGTTTCGCTGAACAAGGTTTGTCCGTTCAGGGCAATGATGGAAACGCTGGCGCCGCCGACCGGCCGTCCGGTACGGATGGATTGCACAAAGACGTCACGGCTGCCGTCTAAAGCACGTTTGGCCAACAGGCCCAGATCGGTGATGACGATCAGGCGGGAGTCCGAGATGTCTTCGTAGCGATTATTGTCGTTTTCGGGATTTTTGTTGTCCCTGGCTGGGTCATAGGAAGACAGGCGCAGCAGAAAGACGCCGCGCTTGCCCGGCGCCAGATACTGGCTCAGGTCCATACCTTCATAATGGGCGTCGCCAGGCTTGCCCGTGGGAAAGCCGCGCTTTTCGATGAAGCGTTCCACCAGCTGGTCGGTGCCGAAGCGGTTGTTGATTTCGGGATGGGCATAAGAGCCGTCGTTCAAGCTGACCAGATGCTGTAGCTGGTCCGGCAACACCCGTCCGATTTCCAGCTTCATGCCCGGCCGGTTGCGCGACACCACCGAAATATGCCGGTCACCGCTGAGCGAGAGCAGGGAGCCGTCGGCCATGAACTTCAGCAGGGTGGGATAGTCCGGCACGGTGATGAGCTGGATGTCGTTCCTGGCCAGGATGTAGCCGCCAAAGGATTTGAGTCCGGCGGGAACGCGGATATAGACGCGCTGATACGGTTCGGCCTTGAATTTGAAGCTCTGGGTTTCGGAGAATTCCTTTTCGGTGGGCACCAATTCCAGCTTCAGCGGCTGGGATTGGCGCAAAACCGCTTCGCTGACCTCGCTCTCCCCCCAGCTATAAGGATGGGCGGAAGCGGATTGAGGGACACCGGCTTTGCGCCGGGGCAGGACCCAGGCCGTGATGGTCTTGGCAAGCTCGCCGCCGCGTACCGC
>DATEEB010000114.1:0-8226 GCA_035281345.1 Rhizomicrobium sp.
CGCCAATACCTATCGCCTTTTTGCGATCGCGCCCCAGACCAAACTGGGTCATGCCTTGCACTATGCCGTCATGGCCTTTGCCGGGCCCGTTGTGCTGGCGGGCAACAGCACCAAATCCTTCCGGGAAAACCGGTGCTCAAAGGCCGCCTACGCCTTTGCGCTGGCGTTGAGCGCCTATTGGTCCTTTGCGATGGGGCTGTCCGTTCTGGGTATCGTGGCCGTGTTTCACTATGGCTAGAGCTACTACTACTACTCTGCTGCCTGCATCAGTGCTCCGGCATAGGACTGCAGATCATCGGAATCGAAAGCCGGACCGAATTTCAGACCGATGGGATCCTGCGACTCCGGCAGCGCATTGTTGCCCGTGGCCGCATCGAACAGATCCGGACGGAACACCGCGGCGGCCTCTTGAGCCTGCGCCTCGTCCAAGGGCTTGCGAAGACCGGTCATGATCTCGGCGTAAAGCCAGCGGGCCTTGCGGGGATCGGGCCGGTTAATAGCATCACCCTCGAAAACCAAAAAATCCTGCATGGAACGCGCTTCGGTGCGATTGACCGCCAGCGTGCCGGAAAGCGCGTTCAGCACCGTCTTGGGCGCCACGCCGAGATACTGCGGCTGCGACAGCATATGGGCCAAGTTGCCGTGGTTCTCGCGATCCTGGCACCAGTGCGCCGCCGCCCTATAGGCACGCAGCAGTCGATAGATGGCTTCCGGCTCCTGCGCGGCCATGGTGTCGCGCAGCGCCAGCACCTTGTCCGGAGCACAGCGCGAAATATCCGCGCCAAAGGCGACGATACTTCCCACCCCGCTTTCCACCGCGCGGCTGTTCCAGGGCTCGCCCACGCAGCAGCCGTCGATGACCCCTTCAGAAAGATTTGCGACCATGAAAGGCGGCGGCACCACCTGAAACAGGACATCGTTATGGGGGTCTATCCCGCCCAGCCTGAGCCAATGGCGCACAATGATGGCGTGAACCGAGAAGGGAAACACCACGGCAAAGTTGATCAAGGGCGCGCCGGATAGTTTGCGCTTGTCGATCACCCGCTTGAGCGCCTGAGCGGATTGGCGGGCATCCACAGGGGAATGGCCCAGGACCTCCTCTACGGCCCGATAGAGCCGCGCCGACAAGGTAATGCAGTTGCCGTTTGCGTTCAGGCCGAAGGGCACCGCCAGCGGCACTTTGGCATTGCCGATCCCCAGACTGGTGCTGATCGCCAGAGGCGCCAGCATGTGGGAAGCGTCGAACAAATCATGGATCAGCTTGTCGCGGATATTGGCCCAGGAAGTTTCGCGCACCAGCGCGATCTCCAGGCCTTCGCGCTCGGCAAAACCGCATTCCACCGCCGCGATGGGGATGGCGGCATCGATCAAGGGCATAAATCCAACCCGGATGGTTTTCATCGCCGCCTCATTTGAGCACTTCCCCCGCCATCACGATGGCGCGTGCGATTTCTATCAGTCGCCGTTTCTGGTCCATGGCCGTCTTGCGCATCAGGGCATAGGCATCCTGCTCGCTCAAAGCCTTCGCCGTCATCAGAATGCCCTTGGCGCGTTCGATCACTTTGCGGTCGGCCAAAGCGGTCTTGGCTTCGTGGAGCTCTTCCTCCAGCCGGGAAAAAACATCGAAGCGTTGAATGCACATATCCAATATGTGCTTGACCCTCTCCTTTCTCAGCCCATCCACGACATAGGCGGAAACCCCGGCCAGCATGGCGTCGCGGATCGCGGCGCTATCGCTTTGATCCACGAACATGGCAATGGGCCGCTTGACCAGGCGGCTGACCTGAAACATCTGCTCCAGGACATCGCGGTTGGGACTTTCCAGATCGATGATGATGACATCCGGATCGATGTCGGCAATGCGCTTGAGGAGATTGCTGGTTTCATTCAGCCACCGCACATTGGCGTGACCGGCTTCGCGCAGTCCGTCCTGAATGATCGCAGCGCGCACATGGTTTTCATCGATGATCAGTATGCTCGCCTGATCCATCATGAAAATCTGCTACGCCCTCCCCGCGGACCAATTCTAGCAAATCCCGTGGGCGCCACAATCGAGACATGATCACGCAGCCTTTATGCAGCCTTGTCGCCGGATTGGGCATGCCGCTCATAGAGAAATTGCAGGACTTGCTTGCGGCAACGGGCATATTCGACCGTGTCGGCCACCTCCAGCCGGCGCCGGGGACGGTCCAGGCGGACCTCGCAAACCTCCCCAATCGTGGCCGACGGCCCGTTGGTCATCATCACGATACGGTCGGATAAAAGCACCGCCTCGTCCACGTCATGGGTGATCATGATGGCGGTGCTTTTGGTGTCGCGGTGAATTTCCATCACCGTGTCTTGAAGATGCGCGCGGGTCAGCGCGTCCAGGGCGCCGAAGGGCTCGTCCAGCAGCAAGATCTTGGGCTGCATGGCGAGGGCGCGGGCGATGCCCACCCTTTGGCGCATGCCGCCGGACAATTCCCCGGGCTTTTTGTTCAAGGCATGCTCCATATGAACCAGCGAGAGATTGTGCTTGGTCCATTCGTCGCGTTCGGTGGAGGATTTGGTTTTGCCGAACACCTTGTCCACCGCCAGACGAACATTGGCGTAAGCGGTGAGCCAGGGCAGCAGGCTGTGGTTCTGAAACACCACGGCGCGGTCCGGTCCCGGTTCATCCACCACCGCGCCGTCCAGCAGCACCGCGCCGGTGGTCGGCCCCGACAACCCCGCCACGATATTGAGCAAGGTGGATTTTCCGCAACCGGAATGGCCGATGATGGAGACGAATTCTCCCTTCTCAATCGCCAGCGTCACATCGGTGATGGCGGTGAAGCGTCCGCTGCCCGTGTCAAAGGTCTTTCCCACCTGCTCGACCGTCAGATAGCCTTTCATGACTCTGCTTCCTTTCAGATCTGGCGGCCGGCGATCAGCCGTCCGATGAATCCAATCACGCGATCCAGCATGAATCCGATGATGCCGACATAGATCAGCGCCAGAATGATTTCGCTGATCAGCGAGCTATTCCAGCCGTCCCAGATGAAAAAGCCGATGCCCACCCCGCCCACCAGCATTTCGGCGGCGACGATAGCCAGCCAGGATAGGCCAACCCCGATGCGCAGACCGGTGAACATATAGGGCACCGTCGCCGGCAGCATGATCTTGAAGAAATACTCAAAGCCGTTGAGCCGCAGCACCCGCGAAATATTGCGATAGTCTTCCGGAATCTGGCGGATGCCGACGGCGGTATTCAAAATGACCGGCCAGATGGCGGTGATGAAGATCACAAAGATCGCCGAGGGATTGGAATCCTTGAAGGCCGCCAGCGAGATCGGCAGCCAGGCCAAGGGCGGCACGGTGCGCAAGACCTGAAAGATCGGGTCCAGCCCGCGATAGGCGAAGGTGCTCTGTCCCACCAGAACGCCCAAGGCGATACCGCAAAAGGCAGCCAAGCTGAATCCGACGGCGACACGCTTCAGGCTGGCGAGAATTTGCCAGAACAGCCCCACATCGGTGCCGCCATTGTCGAAGAAGGGATCGACGATTAGCTCCCAAGTGTCTTTCAACACCTTGCTGGGCGGCGGCAGCGAGGCGCCATCCTGGCTGCACAGCACCTCCCACAAGAGCAACAGCAGGCCGATGGCGATCAGCGGCGGCAGCAGCTGCGCCGCCACATCGCGCGCCGTTTCCATCGGACGCAACCGCGCCAGCCACGGCTTGAGCCGCGGAGCCTTCTCAGCTTCGCCGAGCGTTCCAATCATCGTCACGCTATCCTCCACACTCAGATACGCTTGATCTTCAAGCTCGCCAGATAAGCCTTGGGATTGGCCGGGTCGAAGGTTTTGCCATCGAAGAACCGCTCCACACCGCGCGAGGTGGATTTGGGGATCTCCGCATCCCGCACGCCCAAGGTCTTGGCAGCATCGCGCCAGATATCCTCGCGGTTGACCGCCTTGACCATGGCGTTGACGTCGGTGTCCGGCGGCAGAAAGCCCCAGCGCATATCCTCGGTGAGAAACCAGGCTTCGTGGCTCTGGAAGGGATAAGACGCGAAATTGTTCCAGAACTTCATCAGCAGGGGGAAGTTCTCGACCTTCTTGCCGGTGCCGTAATCGATCGTTCCTGAGGTGCGGCCGATGATGTCCTCCACCGGCACCTTGAAATATTCGCGGCGTGCGACGATTTCGCACAATTCCTTGCGGTTTGCGGGATTGTCGCTCCAGCGCTGCGCCTCGATCACCGCCATGGTGAGCGCCTTGGCCGCCTTGGGATTCTTCTCAACCCAGTCGGCGCGCATGGTGAACGTCTTTTCCGGATGGTCGGCCCACAACTCACCCGTGGTCAAAGCGGTGAAGCCGATGCCTTGGTTGACCAATTGGGCGTTCCACGGCTCACCGACGCAGAAGGCCTCCATGGTCTTGACCTTCATATTGGCGACCATCTGCGGCGGCGGCACCACGATGGTGGACACATCCCTATCGGGATCGATGCCGCCGGCGGCCAGCCAATAGCGCATCCACAGATCGTGGGTGCCGCCCGGGAAGGTCACCGCCACCTTGGGATCGACGCCGTTCTGACGTTGTTTCACAAAGGCGGCTTTCATCTTGGAACAATCCAGTCCCACGCCTATGCCTTGATAATATTTGGAGACCGAGATCGCCTGGCCGTTGGTATTGAGACGCGCCAGGATACTCATCGGCAGCTTGCCGCCCTTGGTGATCTTGCCGGCCGCCATCAGGTAAGGCATCGGCGTCAAAATATGCGCGCCGTCGATGCCGCCGCGTCCACCGCCCAATTCGAGATTGTCGCGGGTGGTGCCCCAGGAGGCTTGCTTCGCCAGCTTCACATCCGGCATGCCGTGCTTGGCGAAAAATCCCTTCTCCTTGGCGATGATCAAGGGTGAAGAGTCCGTCAGGGCGATAAAGCCCAAGGTCGCCGTGGCGGTTTCCGGCCCCCCAGCGCTTTGCGCCCAGGCGCCGCCGGGAACTACCGCTCTGGCGGCGGTGAGGAGCGCCGCGGTGCCCGCGCCTTTCAGGATGGTACGCCGCGTGCCGCCTTTGATGATGTTCGTCATGATATGTCTCCGCTTTCGGACGTTTTAGTATCTGTAGCCAAGCTGCAGCCAGAAGATGGACTTGTCGGGAAAGCCGCCGAACGCCGTCCCCGCGCCGCTATAGCCCGCATACTTCAGCAGCACCGAGGCATTGGCATCGACCGCAAGCTCGGTGCTGAAATTCCATTCGCTGCCGATGCCTTGCGAGAGATTATCGGTGGTGTAATCGTGATAGGTCACCATGGTGGTCAGGGTGCGCATTTCCAGAAAATCGGCCGGCAGCACATAGCTGGCGCGGAAATACAGATCCTTCAGGCCATTGACCGGGGTGGTGAGGAACATGTCAGCCCAGCCGTTAAAGATATGCAGCGTGGCCAGCGGCGTGGCGAACCCGATGGTACCGCTGCCCTCCAGCACTTCGTAACCGATCAAGCCGGTCAGGCCCGCATAGCTGATGCTGCCCTCGGCCAGGAAATAGTTCAGATCGATCGACAGCGGGTTGTTGCCATATTCGGTCTGATGGGCGAATTCGCCGGTCAGCTTGGCATTGACTCCTTCCGCCAGCGCAAAGCTGTAATCGGCGCGGCCGCCATAGGTGGCGGTGGAAAGCCGGGATGTCGCCAGCAACTGTGCCGGCGCCGTGGCAAAACCCGGCGCGGCAAAATCGAGCAGGAAGGCATAGCCTTCCAGCCTGAGATTATCGACACCGATATAGACAGCATCCATCACATGGCTGTCGCTCTTGAAATAATTGGCCTGGCCCGTCGCGGCTGCGGCCGTGGTGGACGGCACCGGAATGGCCGGACCGCCGATGCGGTTGACGCGATAGAGATAGGCATAGGTGAAGGTCAGATCCTCGATCGAGGTGTTGACCAGCGACAAGGAGTCATAAGTCTGCTCATGCTGACGCCAGCCGACATTGCCGACGAAGCGCTGATTGCCGATCAAAATGCGCTGGCGGCCTATGGCAAACTTGGTGTCGAAGTCCGAGGCATAGGTCAGCACCAGACGGTTCAGCGCGGTCATGGATGGATCGACAATATTGGGATAGATGGTCTTGCCGTTGCGGGTGCTGTTGTAGGTGGCGCCGCCCACCGTCCATATCTGGTCGAAATCGAATCCCAACTGGAAATTGTTCCAATAGCCGGTTTCGTAGCCAAGCCGCGCGCGGATGGTGTTGGCGTTGGCTTCCAGCGACTTGCTGTTGTCCGTCACTGTCTCATAACGCGCGCGCAGATCGATCACGGCCCGCCCTTGGGCGATGATGCCCACCAGCGGCAGCTCCGCATGCGCGCCGCTCGTACATAGAAAACCCAACGCGCCGACAGCCAGTCCCGCACCCTGCTTCGAAATAAAACCCATTACCGTCCCCCTTCTTTCAGCCGATGGCTGAGGTCAAAAAAGAAAAAGCGCCTGGCCGGCGATGCCTCGCCGATCAGACGCCCTTGTCCGCGTGGAGCCGTCAGGCCCCGGTTCGTGAATTTAGGTGGGTCTTCCTTGACCCGGTCGGAATCGCTTCCGACGCCCAATCCTTGTCGCAACAACTGTTGCGTTGCAATAGATCATTGATAAATAAGAGGTATTTTGTGCTGCGGTGCACATTCCCTATGCAACAAGATTATGAAAGCAGCAGGCTTTGCACAGAAGTTGATCGCAGCATGGCCTCTTAACCAAACAACAGCGCGCCCCTGCGGAGCGCGCTGTTGCGATTCCCAAACGAGATCAGGTCAAAGCCGCCGTCTGGCTGGAAATGCGCTGCGCGCGTTCCGACGCGAAGCGCGAAATTCCCTTGAAGATGGATTCCGGATCCAGATGGGCTTCCGCGATGACTTCCGCTTCAAGCCCGCCCGTCAGCCACTGATTATCCCAATCGGAGGTGAGCGAATAGGCGTCGGTCAAGGGGCCCAGATTCTTCACCGGCATCACGCGGCGCGTACCGGTCGAGACCACCATGGCGTCGAACATCGCTTCCGGGGGCAAGACCGACTTGCGATAGGCCTCCGGCTGACGGTCGAACAACTCTTCGCTGATGGCCGAGACGATCTTGACGTTGAGGCCTGCCTCTTCCAGGCGCGGCAGAATCTTCACCAGATTGACGGTGGAGCTGGCGCCCTGGGCGATCACATAACCTTGCTTGGGCTTGCCGGGCGCGAAATCGCGGATCACATAGAAACCCTTGGCGGCCGCCTTGGGATCGGTGTCGGCGAATTTGCTGCGGTCGGCGACCGGATTGTCGGGGCGGGCCACTTCGATCACGATGATGCCCACTTTGGGGTCGCGCGCCGCGATTTCGGCCGCCGCGAAATAGCCCGAAGCGACATCGTTATAGTCCCAAAAGTTCAGGTGAATGACCTGACCGCGCGGGAGCAGCCGCCAGACTTGGGTGGCGAAAATGCCAAAGTGGGTGCGCCCGTCGGCGGCGGTTTCCGGACCCGAATGGCCCGCCAGAATGTGCAGCACGCCCATGCGGAAGCGGCTGTCCTGGTTTTGCTGGCTCCAGACGCGCGCCGGCGTGTACATCAAGGGCGTGAAAGCGCCATAGGTGCCGCTCAACGCCCACACACCGGAAAACTTCTCCGGATCGACACTGGCGCTCTGACTGACCAAGCCGATGGCGGTCGCCACATTGCCGGCTTCCTGGATCGCCGCCTTGACGCGGGTGCCAAGCGGATTGGTCTGCGGATCGTAATGACCCCACAGGCTGCCATGCTCGACATTGATGGATTCCGACAAGTCGGCCGCCAAGGTGACGAAGCGATTGTCCGTCACATAGTTCATCCATTTCACCACTTCCGAAATGGCGCGGCGCGCGCCGGCCGGCTCACCCGCCTTGCGGAACAGAGCGACCGAAAGCTCCTTGGTGGCGCCCGAAAGACGGTTGGTGGCGGTGACTTTCACCGGCTCCATCGGCAGATTGGCGACGCGCAGACGATCGTCCTGGAAGGGGTCGCCCTTCTTGGCGAAATAGACATCGCGGTCGTCCTTGACCTCCTCGCCCAGACTGACCAGCCGGTCGGCCAGCCAATCGCCCAACCCTTTGCGCTCGAACACCGACATCACCTTGTCGATATTGGTCTTGAACTGGATCAAGCGCTCGCGCTCGTTGGAAACCGCGCCCTTGCGAATGCCTTCGAATTCGATGCCGTAACGGGCCTCGAAGCTGCTCGCCAGAGCGATGAAATATTCCGAGTTCA
>DATEEB010000115.1:0-10994 GCA_035281345.1 Rhizomicrobium sp.
AGCTTCGATCGGTCACGGCGATGTGGTGATCGCCGCCATCACCTCCTGCACCAATACCTCCAATCCCAGTGTGATGATCGGCGCCGGCCTGGTGGCGCAAAAGGCGGTCAAGCGCGGCTTGAAAGTGCAGCCCTGGGTCAAGACCTCGTTGGCGCCGGGATCGCAGGTGGTCACCGACTATCTGAAGAAAGCAGGGCTGGACAAAGCGCTCGATAGGCTCGGCTTTACCCTGGCGGGCTATGGCTGCACCACCTGCATCGGCAATTCCGGTCCCTTGCCGGAAGCCGTCGCCAAGGCCGTCACCGAGGCCGATCTGGTGGCCGCCGCCGTGATTTCAGGCAACCGCAATTTTGAAGGCCGTGTGCATCCGCAGGTGCGTGCCAACTATCTGGCCTCGCCGATGCTGGTGGTGGCCTATGCCCTGGCCGGTTCGATCAACATGGACCTGACGCGCGAGCCGGTGGGCTATGACAAGGAAAACGAGCCGGTCTATCTCAAGGACATCTGGCCAAGCCCGAAGGAAATCGCCGCTACCATCCGCAAAGCGGTCAAGCCGGCCAGCTTCAAAAAGCGCTACGGCAACGTCTTTGACGGCGACGCCAACTGGAAGAAGGTCAAGCTGGTCAAGGGCCAGACCTATCAATGGGACATGGGCTCGACCTATGTGCAGAACCCGCCTTACTTCGAAGGCATGCGCCTCAAACCCGCGCCCGTGGAAGAGGTCAAGGGCGCGCGTGTCTTGGCGGTGTTCGGCGACAGCATCACCACCGACCACATCTCGCCCGCCGGCAATATCAAGGCGACGGCGCCGGGCGGCACCTATCTCTCCGAGCGCCAGGTGAGCCAGAAGGATTTCAATTCCTATGGCTCGCGCCGCGGCAATCATGAAGTCATGGAGCGCGGTACCTTCGCCAATATCCGTATCCGCAATGAGATGATGGGTGGGGCGGAAGGCGGCAACACTGTCTATTATCCCGATGCCAATGCGCCGGGCGAAACCATGTCCATCTTCGATGCCGCCCAGGCCTATAAGAAAGACGGCCACGGCACCGTGGTGATCGGCGGCAAGGAATATGGCACCGGCTCGTCGCGCGACTGGGCGGCCAAAGGCCCCAAGCTTTTGGGCGTGCGCGCGGTGATCACCGAAAGTTTCGAGCGCATTCATCGCTCCAACCTGATCGGCATGGGGGTGGCGCCCTTCTGCTTTGAGGCGGGCAAGACGCGCAAGGACTATGGCTTTACCGGCCGCGAAATCATCGACATCCCCGGCCTGTCGGGCGATCTCAAGCCGCGCCAGCAGATGGGCGCCATCGTCCATCGCCCGGACGGCTCGACCTTCAACCTGCCGCTTTATCTTATGATCCTGACGGCGGACGAAGTGGCCTATTTCAAGAATGGCGGTATCCTGCCTTACGTCCTCAGGAACCTGATCGCCGCTTAAGCCTTCAAAGCCATCCGGAGTATGGTGCTCCGGATGGTTTTTGATTCTCTCACCGTCGATTTTCTCGCCCTTGTGGGGGCTTTGGCGCTGTTCGCCGTCAGCATCGCGGCTTGGCGGCTGGCCGCGCCGCTTGCCGCCGCGCCACGGCTCTACACACGGTTCGCAGCTATGCTGTTTGCCGCTCTGGCGGTGTCGGCGCCTTTGGGCCTGGGTGATGTCACCGCGCTTTTTCTGCTGCCGCTGAGTTCGGTGTCTTTGATGATCGGCGTCTTGGCGCGCCTCGCCACGCCGCTGCCCGGTTTTGCCGCCAGTCTGGTGCTTACTTTCAGTTTGGCGGCCGGTCTGGGCGGTTTGCTGACGGGCTATGCCCTGCTTGCGCTGGCGCCGGCGGTCCTGGCCAGCCTGGCCATCATCGCGGCCGCTTTGCAGGGCATGGCGCTGATGCCCGCTCTTGCGGGAACGGCTTTGCTGGCTTGCGGTTTGGCGTTTCTGGAACAGGGCGCAAAAGCGGGCTTATTTCTTTTGTGCGCCGCCGCGCTCATCGCAACAACGCGGCCGCGTTTCTTCCGCGGCAGGGATCAGCTTTTGCGATCCAGCAGCACGGCCTTGCGGGGCGAACGCGCGCTGCCATAGGCGGTTTCCACCGATATCGCGGGATCACGTTTCTCCCAAATGACCTGACCCATCAATTGTGCGACAAATGTCGGCAGCAGTCTGGGGCCGTCCCAAAATGGATCGAAGTCCTGCGTCTCTTCCTGACACACCAATTCCACTTGCAGGGGCGCGCCGGAACGGGCGCCGTCATCGTTAAGATCTGGCTCTTGCTGTTCCAAGGCGCTGGAAGGGCTGACTTTTTCGCAGCGGCGCGCGGATACCGCCAGGGCCTTGAGGCTGCTGCGGAGGTTGAAATCATGGGGTCCTAACACGCGCATACCGGCTGACAACGCAAACCTTGTTCCCAGCCTGCCTAGGGCCTTGGATTTCCGCTTTTTTAAGCCCGGCCCCGCAATACTGCCCCGCACAAAGGCCGCAAGATCTGGCCGCAGAAACGGTGGGCTGTGTTGAACGTCGCATTGCAGAAGCGAGAAGAAGTCGCCCAACTCAGCCAGTTGGAAGACGAATTGCGGTTACGCCTGGCGGCGCAAGCCGCGGGCTGTGCCGCCTTCGATTGGAATATCGCGGCCGGGACCATTCGCTGGGATGGCGCCACCGATATCCTGCCGGTGCATTTGGACAGCGCCAATGCGCGCAATTTCCTGGACGGTGTTTTGGCGGAACGGCGCGGCGAGCTTCAGGCCGTGCTGGATTGTCGTGACAAGTCTTCCCAAGCGTTCATCGCCGATATCGAGATCGCCAGCGCTCTGGGCGCCGTCAGCTTCACCCTGGCCGGCACGCGCATGCCCGACGAGGACGGACGCACCGCGCGCCTGATCGGCTTCATGCGCGACACCACAGAACGTTCCCGCGAAGTGCGCCGCCTGACCTATCTGGCGACCCGCGACGAGTTGACCGGTCATCTCAACCGCAATGCGCTGCGCGAGGAATTGTCTCAGGCGATCGATTCCGCCAAGGCGGAAAACCGCAACTGCGCCTTCCTGGTCGCCTCCGTCGATCGTCTGGCGATGATCAATGACAGCTTCGGCTTCGACGCCGGCGAGGAAGTGATCATGGGCGTGGGCGAGCGGCTCGCCGGTGCCTTGCGCGGTAGCGACGTGATCGGCCGCACCGCCGGCAACAAGTTCGGCGTTCTTTTGAAGAACTGCAGCGACAGCGAAATCGCCGTGGTGGCGGCGCGTCTGCGCGCTTCGGTGCGCGGCGTTGGCATCGAAACCCGCGCCGGCATGGTTGCGGCCACCTGCTCGGTGGGCGCGGTTTGGCTGCCTGAGGCAGCCTCCACCAGCCAGGAAGCCATGTTGCGGGCCGAACAGGCGCTGGATAAGGCGCGTGCCAATGGCCGTGACGGTTTTGCGGTCTATGAGCCTTCACCCCAGCGCGAGACGGCGCGCCTGCGCCAGATGCAGATCGCCGACGAGCTGGTGCTGGCGCTGAAGGAAAACCGCCTGAAGCTCGCCTATCAGCCCATCGTGGGAGCGCGTTCGCGCAAGGTCTCGCACCATGAGTGCCTGTTACGGATGGTCAAGCCGGACGGCAGCGTCCTGACCGCGGGCCATTTCGTGCCGGCCGCCGAACAGATGGGCATTGTGCATTTGGTGGACCGTTTTGCGCTGGAAGCCACGATCCGCACCCTGACCGCGCATAAATCTGTCACCCTGGCGGTCAATGTCTCGGGCACCGCGGCATCCGATCCGGGCTGGTTGAACGATTTCGTGGACCATATCCGGGGCCATGGGGACGTGGCGCCGCGGCTGATCGTGGAACTGACCGAAACCGCGGCCTTGCATCATTTCGAGGAGAATGCGCAGTTCGTGTCGCAGTTGCGCGAGCTGGGCGTGCGGGTGGCGATTGACGATTTCGGCGCCGGCTATACCTCGTTCCGCAATCTGCAGATGCTGCACGTGGATACCGTCAAGATCGACGGTTCTTATGTGAAGGATCTGAGCCAGTCGCCGGAAAATCAGGTCTTTGTGCGCACCCTGGTCGGGCTCGCCAAGAATTTCGATATCAAGACGGTGGCCGAATGGGTGGGCTCGGATGAGGATGCCGCCCTGTTGCAGAGTTTTGGCGTGGATTATTTCCAGGGCTTTTTCTTCGGCGAGCCGGTTATTGACCCCAAATGGGGTCAATAACCGTTTATTTTATTACCCCCATCCGTCGCAGCTCAGGTCGGCTCCGCGTTCGGAAGGCTTGGCTGCCTTCCTCACCCTCGCTGCGACACCTTCCCCCGCTCGTCGCTTCGCTCGCGGGGGAAGGAAGCTGTCGGATGCGGAGGGTCGCCGCGCGAAATGCGCGGCTCGAACTAAGTTATCATTCCCGCTGGAGTTTACACCCCGGTCCGCGCTTCGCGCGGACCGGGGTGCGGGGATGACAAAACCATTTCTGTTGGGCCTATTTATTCCAAGTCGTCACTTTCGCGTTGCCGTTATTCTCGACAATGACGGTGAATTTCTGGCGCGGGGCATCGAAGTCCACCAGCCAGCGATCCTTGATGCGCTGGGTTTTTCCCAGCGCAAGGCCGCCGCACTGCCCGCCGCAATAGCGTACCAGGCGTTCGCGAGCGATGCCTTGCGCTTCACGGCCGGTCATGGGCGCGGCGCAGCCGGCCAAGACGACAAGCAAAATTGCGCCGAGGGTCCCCCGAACAGGGCCACGGAGTGTGAAAGCAAGTTGAGAGCTGTGGCGTGCGGACGCGGAGCGGTTTTTCAAACGGCCACGCGGCAAAAAAGCAAAGTCACTTGCGCTGGCTCAACTCGGCCAGCTGCTTGCGCATCGCCTCCATCTCTTCCTTGAGATCGGCGATGTCCTCGGTCGGTTTGGCGGCCGTTTTGGACGCGGGCTCACCGCCCTTGGCGGCCGTGCCGAACGGCGTGAACATGGCCATGGCATTCTCGAACATTTGCAGATTCTGGCGGGTGAGATTTTCCACCATCTGATTGCCGCCGCCCAAGGCTTCGGCGATGCGGTTGCGCATGGCGCCCTGGTTCTTGGTGAAGCCATCCATGCTCATGTCCAGATAGCCGGGCACGAAGGCCTGCAAACTGTCGCCATAGAAGCGGATCAACTGGCGCAGGAATTTGATCGGCAGCAGCGATTGGCCCTTGGCTTCTTCCTCGAAAATGATCTGGGTGAGGACGCTGCGGGTGATGTCTTCCCCGGTGCGCGCATCCTGCACTTCGAACTCGGTGCCGTCTTTCACCATCGCCGCGAGATGATCGAGCGTGACATAGGACGAAGTCTGGGTGTTGTAGAGCCGCCGGTTGGCGTACTTCTTGATGACCACCGGACCTTCGGATTTGGCTTTATCGTCTGACACGTCGTTTCCCCAGATGCTGTAGACAACGCCTCCCCGAAGGCGCCGACTTTTCTCAAGGACATCATTCTGCGGCGCGGGAGTCCAGCGCCATTTAGCATCCGCAACACCGGACAGTTTGTCAGATTTCAATTAAACAATTGATTATAAATGGTATTTTGGTCGCAGTTTACCAATGTGCGCGTTCGCGGCATTTTGCGCGCGGCAATAAGCGAACATCCGTCAACGGAAGGTCCCCATGGAAGACATCGTCATTGTTTCTGCCGCGCGCACGCCTGTGGGAGCCTTCAGCGGCGCCTTCGCAACCGTTCCTGCACACAAGTTGGGCGAGGTCGCCATCAAGGGCGCGCTGGAACGCGCCAAGCTCGCGGGCGAGGATGTCAGCGAAGTCATTCTGGGCCAGGTCTTGACCGCTGCCCAGGGGCAAAACCCGGCGCGTCAGGCGTCCATCGCGGCTGGCATTCCCGTCGCCACGCCGGCCTGGGGCATCAACATGGTGTGCGGCTCGGGCCTTCGTACCGTGGCTTTGGGCGCGCAGGCGATCCGTCAGGGCGACAGCCGGATCGTTGTCGCCGGCGGACAGGAATCCATGAGCCTGTCCACCCATGCCGCCTATTTGCGCTCAGGGCAGAAGATGGGCGATTTCAGTTTCATCGACACCATGATCCGCGACGGGCTGTGGGACGCTTTCAACGGCTATCACATGGGCATGACGGCGGAGAATGTCGCCAATCAGTGGCAGATCACCCGCGAGGACCAAGACCGTTTCGCGGTGGCCTCGCAGAACAAGGCGGAAGCCGCCCGCAAAGCCGGGCGTTTCAAGGATGAGATCGTCGCGGTGACGGTCAAGGGCCGTAAGGGCGACACGGTGGTGGACAGTGACGAATATATCCGCGATGGCGCGACCTATGAGGCGGTGGCGGGGCTCAAGCCCGCCTTCACCAAGGACGGCAGTGTCACCGCGGGCAATGCCAGCGGCATCAATGACGGCGCCGCAGCCCTGGTGCTGATGAGCGCCAAGGATGCGGCGGCGCGCGGACTGACCCCGCTGGCGCGCATCGCCTCCTGGGCCCAGGCCGGTGTCGATCCCAAGGTGATGGGTTCCGGGCCCATTCCGGCCTCGCGCGCGGCGCTGGAAAAGGCCGGCTGGAAGGCGTCCGATCTGGATTTGGTGGAAGCCAATGAAGCCTTCGCCGCCCAGGCCTGTGCGGTGAACAAGGATATGGGCTGGGATCCGGCCAAGGTGAATGTCAATGGCGGCGCCATCGCCATCGGCCATCCCATTGGCGCCTCGGGCGCGCGCATCTTGACCACCCTGTTGTTCGAGATGGGCCGCCGCAACGCCAAGAAGGGGCTGGCCACGCTCTGCATCGGCGGCGGCATGGGCATTGCGTTGACGGTCGAACGCTAGAACGGCGTCGCAGCATCGTTCTGGGTTGAAACGCCCCACAAATGGGGCCTAATTGCTTTTCCAGAACAAAGAGCAAAAGGACAGTATATGGCACGGGTAGCGGTGGTGACGGGCGGAACGCGCGGCATTGGCGAGGCGATTTCGGTGGCGCTGAAAAATGCAGGCTACAGCGTGGCCGCCAACTATGCCGGCAATGACGAACGCGCCAAGGCTTTCAGCGATCGCACCGGCATCACCGCCTACAAATGGGACGTGGCGGATTTCGACGCCTGCGTCGCCGGGGTGAAAAAGGTCGAAGCCGAACTGGGCCCCGTGGACGTGATCGTCAATAATGCCGGCATCACCCGCGACGCCACCATGAAGAAGATGAACCGCCAAGCCTGGGACGAGGTGCTCGATACCAATCTGGGCGGTTGCTACAATATGTGCAAAGCCGCGTGGGACGGGATGCTGAGCCGCGGCTTCGGACGCATCGTCAATATCGGTTCCATCAACGGCCAGGCGGGCCAGTATGGCCAGGTCAATTATGCCGCCGCCAAATCCGGCATTCACGGTTTCACCAAGGCGCTGGGCCAGGAAGGCGCCGCCAAGGGCATCACGGTGAATGCGATTGCGCCCGGTTACATCGACACCGACATGGTGGCGGCGGTGCCCGCCGAGGTCCTGGCCAAGATCGTGGCGCGCATTCCGGTGGGGCGGTTGGGGCATGCCGACGAAATCGCCCGCGGTGTACTGTTCTTGGTGGCCGATGAAGGTGGTTTTATTACCGGCTCGACTCTGTCCATCAATGGTGGCCAGCATATGTATTGACATCGGCGCGGTCCTTTTGCATCGGTCGAGTTGCGGCTGTAAACAGGCGCTATGATCGCATCCCTCACCGCCGAGAAACTCGCCTGCGCGCGCGGCGACAAAAAGCTATTTGACGGCTTGAACTTTCGTGTCACGGCTGGACAAGCGCTGGCGGTGGAAGGCGCCAATGGTGCGGGAAAAACCTCGCTGCTGCGCACGATCGCGGGGTTCCTTGCGCCCGTGTCGGGCCGCATCAAAGTCAAAATCGCCGAACGTGAAAGCGATGACGCCGAGGAGCGGGGCAAAGCCGTCGGCTGGCTGGGCCATCAGGATGGGCTTAAGCCGCAATTGTCCGTCCGCGAGCAACTCGGCTTCTTTGCTCAGCTGTATGGCCACAAGGCGGATGGCGCGGTGCTGGAACAAGTCGGATTGGCCCGGCAGGCCGATCTGCCTTGCCGCTATCTCAGCGCCGGACAAAGACGGCGGCTGGCCCTGGCGCGGCTTTTGATATCCCAGCGTCCGCTCTGGCTGTTGGACGAACCCTTTGCCGCTTTGGATGCCTCTGGCCAGGCGCTGGTGGGGCAATTGATGGCACGCCATTGCGGCCAAGGCGGCATCATCATTGCCGCCACCCATGAACCTCTCGGTCTTGGCAATGAAAGCCTGAAATTGTGAGTCCCACCTTTTTGATTTCTTTTGGCACGCTGCTGCTGCGCGACATCCGGCTGGCGGCCCGCAGCGGCGGCGGCGCGGCCTTGGCCCTGTCCTTTTTTGCACTGGTTGCGACCCTGGTGCCGCTGGGCGTGGGTCCGGACCTGGGTCTTTTGGCCCGCATGGCGGGCGGGGTCTTGTGGGTGGCGGCGGTGCTGGCGGCGCTTCTGTCATTGGACCGGCTGTTCCAGGGCGATTTCGAGGACGGCAGCCTGGAGCTGATCGCCCTCTCGCCTTTGCCGCTGGAACTGACAGCCCTGGCCAAGATCGCGGCCCATTGGCTTTCCACCGGTCTGCCCCTGACCTTGCTGTCGCCTGTTCTGGCGCTGCTGTTCAACCTGCCGCCGCCGGCGGCCCAGATTCTGTTTGTCTCGCTCTTGATCGGAACGCCCGCGGTCAGCGCGGTGGGCGCGATCGGCGCCAGCCTGACCCTTTCCTTGAAAAGGGGCGGGCTGATCCTGCCCCTGATCGTCCTGCCGCTGCTTACCCCGGCGGTGATTTTCGGGGCCGGCGCGGTGTCGCTGGCGCTGGACGGCCTGGATGGCGGCGGCGCCTTGCGTCTGCTGGCGGCTTTTGCCTTTGCCGCTGTGCTGCTAAGTCCCTTTGCGGCGGCTGCCAGCGTCCGTCTCAATTTGGGTAGTTAAATGCAGTTCCTGTTCCGCTATGCCAATCCGCACTATTTCATGCGGCTGTCCGGCGCGGTCCTGCCTTTCACGGCCATTGCCACTCTGCTGTGTCTTGGCATCGGTCTTTATCTGAGCTTCAGCGCGCCGCCCGACTATCAGCAGGGCCGCACCGTCCTGATCCTGTTCATTCATGTGCCCGCCGCCAGCCTGGCAATGATCGTGTATGGGGCCATCGCGGTCTGCTCGCTTTTGTCGCTGGTGTGGCGGCACCCTCTTTCCGATACGGCGGCGCGGGCGGCCGCCCCTTTGGGCGCGCTGTTCACGGCGCTGGGCTTGATCACCGGCGCGCTTTGGGGAAAGCCCATGTGGGGCACTTATTGGGTGTGGGACGCGCGGCTGACCAGCTTCCTGCTGCTGCTGTTTTTGTATCTGGGTTACATGGCGCTGTGGAACGCCATCGAGGATGAAATGCGCGCGGCGCGTGCCGCCGCCATCCTGGCTTTGGTGGGCGCGGTGAATATTCCCATCATCAAATTCTCGGTGGAATGGTGGAGCACGCTGCATCAGGGCGAAAGCATCACCAGCGGTCATCTGGCCCCCGTCTTTCTGGCGCCGCTGCTGGTGATGCTGCTGGGCTATGGCTTGCTGTTCCTCACTTTGTGGATGGTCCGCATACGCACCGCCATTGTGGAACGGCGCGCCCGCAATCTGATGCAGACAGGTGGGGCATGAATTTCGACATGGGGTCCTATGGCGTGTTCATCTGGCCCGCCTATGCCGTCTCGGTGCTGGCGCTCGCCGGCGCGACACTCTGGACGCTTTGGGCCTGGGCGCGCGCCAAAGCCAAGCTGGCGGCGCTGGAAAAAGCACGCCCGCCGTCATGAAACGTCTTGTTTATGTTGCGCCCATTGTCTGCTTTGGGCTGTTGGCGTTTTTTCTGTTCAAGAGCCTGTGGGCGCCCGCGCCGAACGTCATCCCGTCGGTGCTTTTGAACAAGCCGGCGCCGCGCTTGGTGTTGCCCGGCCTGGACGCCCAAACGCCCGCCTTCACGCCCGCCGATCTCACAGCCGGTCATGTCAGTGTGGTGAATGTGTTTGCCTCCTGGTGCGCGCCTTGCCGCACCGAGACCGCCCAACTGGCGGCGCTGGCCCAATTGCCGGGCGTGGCCCTGTACGGCTTGACGCAAAAGGACAAGCCGGCGGCGACCCGCGCCTTTCTGGATGAGGTGGGCAATCCCTTTGTCCGCATCGCCCGCGACGATGATGGCCGCGCCTCCATCGAATGGGGCGTCTATGGCGTGCCGGAAACCTATGTGGTGGACGGCAAGGGCATCATTCGTTTGAAATATGTAGGACCGCTCACCGATGCGGTTTTGGCCCAGCAAGTGATCCCCGCCATCAAATTGGCCCAGGAAAATCCCTAGAAATCCCAAGGGCGCGGTGGCGCATCAATACTTTGCTAACCCTGTTTTGGCAGTGTGGCGGTATGCAAGTCAGCGCCACCCTGATCGCCGCCCAACAGGCCGCCCGCGAAGCCCGCACCCGCCTGCAGGTGCCCCAGGCCGCCCCCCAGACCTCCCAGGCGAATTTCGCGGCGACTTTGGGTAAGACCAGCGGCGTGGATACGGGTTTTTCGGCCCTGCCGCTGAAACAGACGGCGGCCCCACCCACAGCGGCCGCCCATCAGCCGCAAGCGGCTGTGCCCGCCCGGATGGGTCAGCATATCGATATTACGATTTAGACTGGGCGGATTGATGGAGAGCTTGCTTCGAGCAGCTCTCCGGCCCTTCGCTTTCGCTCAGGGCGTTCGACGCTCGAAATGGTCCAGGAGAACCGGCCAACATCCGGCCGCTCGCTCAAGCTCGCGGCGTTCGTCGCTTTCGCAGGTCCACTGGACCTGCTCACGCGCCTTCGGCGCGCCGCTCCTCACCCACCCATCTTCCGGCGCCGGACATTGCGGCGCACGGGCCTGGCGGCATCCCCATTGAGCTGTTCCGCCGCCTGGGCGATCTGGGACAGGGCCTTGACGAATTTCTGACGTTCCGGCTGGGGCAAGGCCTCCAAAAGGGCGCGCTCTGCGCGATCCGCA
>DATEEB010000116.1:0-3577 GCA_035281345.1 Rhizomicrobium sp.
TTGGGTGCTGACGGCGTTCGACATGACGACGGCGCTCATTTACGCGGGAATTCTTGGGCTGCTGGAAGCCCTGCGGCTGGTCTTGACATTTGTGCGCGCCAGGCAGCGATCGTCTTCTGCCTGACGCGCGCCAATGCACTACTGCAGCGTCACATAACTCGCCAGCCGGGCCAGTTCCGCCGCATTGACGTATTTTCCGATTTCACGATTGAACTGCGCCATGTCCTTATAGGGGCGGTACTCCAGAAACTCGTCGATCATTTTCGGCGTTATGCCGGGTATCAGCGCGATATCCTCTTGCGATGCCTTGTTCAAATTCACAGGCACGAAAAGGGCCGTATAGACCTGCTTGGCCTGATCGGCACTCAGCTTCTTGCTGACCACCTTGTTGAAAGCGCCCATAGTCGCATAGGGCTTGTTTTTCTGAATTTCGGCAATCAGCTCATCATTCAGGCCCGCAACGGATTTCAGCTGAGCCGGTGTTGCGCTGTTGGGATTGAGCCGGTGTGTGGCATGGGCGTCCTGGGCGACGGCCCCGGGGATCGTGGCGGAAACAAGGGGCGCCACCATCAGCAGCGCCACCAATGTACCAGGGAGAGTGAAATTCTTCATGGCGTTAACTCCTATTTTCGATTGTCATTGCATCGGAATCCGGGCGGCGACGCGACCAAATTGCGGTGGCATACCCGCCTGACGACCAACGGTTGCAAGTTGGTGTCTCGTACCGGGCTTGAGTATGATGGTTTGAGACGCTGGCCGCAAGCCGGTCCATTCCACTATTTGAGCCGATCCGCCCTTTGCACAAAGCCGTTGAAGCTGCTGGCTTTCCAGTAGCGCGGCACGGCTCTACCCGCCCCGGACTTCCGCGCGGGCAATGCGCTTGGCCGAGTCCGCCGACTGCTTTCGGTAGTAGCCGACGAAGCGACGCGGCTCATGGGCATCATAATTTTGCAGATTGGTGGCCCAGCGAAAACCGATGGATTCGTAAAGCAGTTCGGCCGTGATGCTGTAGGGGCCTGGGGCCGGCGCGGCCACGTCATAGCCGACGCTGTCGCCGCCGCCGGTGAAATCGGCATCGTCGCGTGCCCCGCCCACCACCTTGATCCGCTCCTCCGCCGTCGCCTTGTTGAAGCCGCGCGGCAAAAGGCGATTGTCCTTGAGATAGTGCGAACCGTAGAGCAGGCCGGTGGTAGGCCGGCCGCGAAAATCACCCATGATGGATTCGTAGATCTGTACCTGTCCGGGCTCGGTGATACGGGTGTGGTGCGGCTCGAACTTCAGCCCATCCTCGTCATTGTCGTTGCCTATGATGGACCCGTCCGGGCGGGGGGCACCGGATTCGAAGACCGTGCGGCCCTGGGCATCGCGCACCGTCACATGCAGCCAGACCCTTCGCGCCGGATAGCCGGTGGGCAGCTTGTGCCCGGTCCGGCTGACGATACGCACGCCGAATGTCAGCCGCCCGCCGCTCAGGCGCGGCGGACTGACGGACAGGTCTGCCGTCTCGCCAGCCAGCAGCGCTTCGCTGAGGCGGACGGCAGCCTCCAATTCCCCGGAGGTAGCGGCGACACCGAGTTCGTCGCGATTGTTCTTCAGCATTCGCAGCAGGAAAGCGTTGCCGCCGACAAAGGTGTGCCGCCGCACACCCTCATGCATGCGGGCATGGATGGAGGTGGTGGGTGCCTGCCCCTTCACTTCGGGCATGTGGCAGGACTGGCAAGACTGGCTGCCGGCGAATTCGCTGTGCTGCCATTCCTGATACGGCATCTGTTCCGGCAGGGTGCCTGCCGGGTTGCCCTTATCGTCCAGCGCAGTGGTGAGCAACGTATGGCAGGAGGCGCAGAGCGCTGAATCGCGGATATGATCGCCCTTCACCGGGATGTAGCCGGTCGTCGAATTCATCAGCCGCCGCCGGCCGGCATCGGGATCGTCGAAGGGCCCGAACATCAGCCGTTCTTCGGGTTTGCGGCTCACATCGATCAGGAAGCCGCCGTCCAGACTGTCTTCCTTGCCGAAATTGTCGGGCTTGATCTGATGGCAAAGGGCGCAGGAGACGCCATCGGCCGCCAGGGCGGCTTTCGGGTCAGGAGCATCCTCAAGCACGCCCTCCGGCTCTTCCATGGCCGCCCCGCTGCTGATGGATGCCAGGTATTTCAGGACTTGCCCGCGCAAACCCTCGGCCTTCGCCTGATAGCGCTCCATCGGCATATGACAGGTGGCGCATTTGTCCTCGATCTGTGCCGCGGCGGCGGGATGGTCCATGGTCTCGCGCCGGACGGAAGCCTGCCAATAGGGATCGCGTGATGAGTTGGCCATGACCGAGGCGCGCCACTGGTAACCGATGGAGATATCCTCGCCATCCGGCGCCTTCACCTGGCTGTGGCAGGAAATGCAATGGCTGGAAGTGGTGAAGAGAAGGTGGCTGATCGGCAGGCTTGCGCCGCCGGTTTCTGCGGCCCGCACGCCGTGTACCAAAATCAGCGCAAAACCGCCTAACGCAGCGCCA
The DNA here is from genome assembly GCA_035281345.1 of Rhizomicrobium sp. Taxonomy (GTDB): domain Bacteria; phylum Pseudomonadota; class Alphaproteobacteria; order Micropepsales; family Micropepsaceae; genus Rhizomicrobium. The sequence goes on from DATEEB010000116.1 coordinate 2,507, forward strand.
CAAAGCAACAGTGCGGTCTTCCTGAATTTGCGTATCAATTGCATTCGCGCACGATCACAGCGGGATGAACGCCGAGTAAGCAACGCGATGCATGTTGCGTCAATCCGCGTCCCCTCATAATGCTTTGGCTGTCCGTTGAAGGTGACACATGCGCCATTCCTCCAGGTATCTTTTTGTCCTGGGTGCAGTCGCAGCAATTGCGGTGTTGCCGGGCGCGCTGATGGCAGCCGCGCCTGCGTCGCAATCCCCGGCTGACGGTCACGATCTTTTCCTGCGGAATTGCGCGGCCTGCCACGGCGAAAAGCTGCAAGGTGAGCGCAAGCCGGTTGAACTGGGCTTTGATTTGCCCCTGCCGGACTTCACCGATTGCAGCTTTGCCAACCGCGAGGCGGACACCGATTGGTCCTCCGTTATCCATCGCGGCGGGCCGCGCCGCGGCTTCGCGCGCCAGATGCCCGCCTGGGACCAGGCCCTGAGCGATGACGAGATCAATGCGATCCTCGGCTATCTGCGGGGCCAATGCGCCGATTCCGGCTGGCCGCGCGGCGAATTCAATCTGCCGCTGGCGATGTTCACCGAGAAGGCTTTCCCGGAAGATGAAGCCGTCAGCCTGACCCGGTTCAATGCCGGTGGCGCCGCCGGCTTCACCACCAACGCCATTTATGAAAAGCGCTTCGGCCCCAGGGGCCAGCTGGAAATAAATGTTCCTTTTACCAGCCAGTTCGACGGCACGCGGATGCAGAGCGGGCTTGGCGATGTGGCGTTGGGCTGGAAGCAGAATCTGCTGGCCGATGTGGATAGCGGCACCATCTTCAGCCTGCTGGGCGAGGTGGTGCTGCCCACCGGCAACGCGCGCAAGGGCCTGGGCAGCGGCGTGTGGAGATTCGAGACCATGGCGCTGTTCGCCCAATTGCTGCCCGGGGATTTCTTCCTGCAGGGCCAGGTCGGAAGCGTCTTTTCCACCGGGGTCGGCGTGCCGGTGGAAGGGGAAGCCCGCTTCGCGTTGGGACGCACCTTCGCGGGGGATGAAGGATGGGGGCGCTCCTGGACACCGCAGGTCGAGTTGCTCGC
>DATEEB010000117.1:0-4890 GCA_035281345.1 Rhizomicrobium sp.
GCCGGCATTTTTGCCGGGATGATGGAAGAAACCCAGCGCCGTCTGGCCGCCATGACCAAGACGGTGGGCGAAGGCGCCTTTGAAATCGCCTATCAGCCGATCAGCGATCTGACGAGCGGCAAGGTTTCTCACTATGAGGCGCTGGCGCGCTTCGCCAATCCGGAAAGCACCGCCGATACCGTCGCCTTTATCGAGGCCTTGGGCATCGCCAATGCCTTCGATCTGGCGGTGGCCAACAAGGTGCTGGGCCTGATCGAACAACAGGCCCATCTTCACATCGCTTTCAATATTTCCGGCGCCACCATTGCCTCACCTGCCAGCTTCGGCATGCTGGCCGGTATTCTGGCCGAACGCCGCAAGCTCGCGCCGCGCACCCTGATCGAAATCACCGAGACCGCGGAAATTGCCGATCTGGAAAGCGCCGGAAAAGCGATCGGCGCGCTGCGCTCCATGGGCTACCGCGTCGGATTGGACGATTTCGGCGCGGGCGCCGCCTCGATCAATTATCTGCACGCCTTCCAGGTGGATTTTGTGAAATTCGACGGCGCCATGATCAAGAAGATCGGAAGCTCCAAGCGTGACGATGCCTTGCTGGCGGGCTTGGCCAAGCTCTGCCACGAGATGGGCGTCACCACCATCGCCGAATGGGTGGAAAGCGACTCCATGGCCCAGGCCGCCCGCGAGATGGGCTTTCACAAAGGCCAGGGCAAATGGTTCGGCGCGCCGCAGCTGGAATTGCCCGCTGGGCCCGCCCCTGTGGGCAAGCGCAAAGGCGTCACGGAGAGTTGGGGGTGAGACACGTCCGCGAAGCGGCAAATCGGTCCAGTGGACCGATTTGAGTGTCGAACGCCCTGAGCGTAAGCGAAGGGCCGGAGAGCTGTTTGCCAAGAGCTCCCATCGGGTAAGCGGCGCCTGAGCGTAAGCGAAGGGCCGGAGAGCTGTTTGCCAAGAGCTCCTATCGGGTAAGCGGCGCCTGAGCGTAAGCGAAGGGCCGGAGAGCTGCATGCCAAAAGCTCCCATCGGATAACCGGCGCCCTGAGCGTAAGCGAGGGGCCGGAGAGCTGCATGTCAAGAGCTCCATCAGCTAGGCTCTTGGGGCCCAGGCAGTCGCCAAACCCGCCGGATTCCGCCCCAAAACCATTATGACAGAAATAGCACTGTCATTATAATTCTTTCAGGTTTACGTATTTTCTTGAAATATGTTGCATTTTTGCTTAGCTATGGGCCTGAAGACGGCTTTGAGCTGCTGGCATTGCCCCCCGCTCGCTTTCAGCTCCCGTCTTCGCTGGAGCGCCGGTCATCCCCTCCCGGTCGTTCCGCGCGCAATAACGCGCATTTGGCCCCTGGCCCCCCGGCCAGGGGCTTTTTTTATGGGTTAGTCCGGCCCCACGGCCGGCTTTGTAACTCTCCTGAGCGTCAGACTCAGTCTTCCGCCGCCCGGCAGCAGCCGCGAGGTGCCCGGCTTGATGCGGTCAATGCCGTGATAGGCCAGCCTTGCTGTGCCGCCAAAGGCGATCACGTCGCCGGACGTCAAGGTCACGCGCATGGTCTTGCCGCCGCGTGTGGCTTGGCCGATGCGAAACACCGCTGCATCGCCCAATGACACGCCAATCACCGCCGCGCTGACATCCTTCTCATCGCGGTCCTGGTGCAATCCCATTTTGGCGCCCGCGCGATACAGATTGATCAAGCAGCATTGCGGCGCTGGGGGCGGATTTATCTGCGCCCACAAGTCCAACAGCGCTTGTGGGATGGTGGGCCAAGGCATGCCCGTTATGGGATGGGTGGCTTGATAGCGATAACCAGCCTTGTCCGATACCCAGCCAAGCGTTCCGAAATTGCTTTCTTCCACGGAAAAGGGTTTGGCGGTGCCGGGCATGACCGGACGATAAAGCGGCGCGTCTTTCAATTTTTCAAGAACATCGTCCAGCAGCGTCTTCTGCGCCAAGGCTGAGAATTTCCCGCGCCAAAGAAAAACATCCGGGGCGATGGTGAGTTTGGCTACCACTGATGCGGTGAGCGTGTGGGAGCGGTGAAGATCTCCGCATAACTGTCCGCCAGGCCGCGGCTGTCCAGCCAGGCCTTGAGCTTTTGCGGCGTGTAACTTTGCCCGGCCCATGCCGCCAAGGACTGGCCGCCGGCGTCTTCCATCGCGAAATCCAAAAAGCGTTTCAGCCAACGCTGATGGGGCTTGGGGAAATGCAGATAGGGAAAGCGCGCATATTGCGCCCGGGCGGCGGGCAGGGCGGCCCAGCCGCCGCGATGAATCAGATAGAGAGCGGCCGCGAAACTGGTGCGATCCTGGCCGCCGGAGCATTTCAGCAGAAACGGCCGGGGCGCGGCATCAAAACATTCGATCAGCCGCAGCAGCATGTCGTGGGTGGGAAGTTTGCGCGAATCCAGCATGGCATCGAAATGGGCGATGCCCGCGCTCTGGGCGATGGCGGTCTCCTTTTTCCACCAGGCCAGATCGTCGTTGCGGCCGCGCAAATTGATGATGGCGGCAATGCCGCGCCGCTTGAGAAAAGGGCTTAAGCCGCCGGCCCAAGCCTGCATGGCCCGCGCCGCTTCACCGGGGATCACCCAATGAAAATTGTAGAGGATATCGCCGATTGTTCGCACCGGGGCCGATCGCATAGACTGGAACTAGCATATTCGGAACGCCCATGCGTATTACCAAGCAAAGCCTGACCTTGCGTTGGATTTTCGCGTCAGCCGCCGCAGCCATGGTTTTTGCCGTGCTGGCCTGGTCCGATATGCGGCTGAAAAGCCTGTCGGGCTTTGGCACCCATGACCTGCAAGGTTTTTCCACCGCCGCGGAATACCGCCGCGCCTTTCTGGTTTGGCCGTCGCTCTACGCGGTGCGTGCCGGATTCAACTGGGGATTGGACTATCTTTTGATGCCGCTATACGCCCTGGCCTTCTTTCATGCCGGCATCCTGGCGCGGGAGGGGTTTGCGCCCAGGCCGGGGCTTTTGCGCCGCGCCCTGACTTTGCTGGCGGCGGTCCCCATCGCGGGTGCGGTGTTGGATGGGATCGAGAATGCTTTGCAGTTTGGCATGATGCTGACGGGCGCCAGCGATGGCCTGGCACGCGCCGCCCTTACGGTATCCAACGCCAAATGGATGGCGATTTATGTGGGGATGGGGCTGTGGCTGGGCGCCGTTTTGGCCCGTCAGCAGGAGCGCCAACTGCAGCGGCTGAATCGCGAAAAACCCGGTCCTTGACCGCAAAGCGTCTTTGCGTATAGTCCGCCGCTCGCCGGGGGACTCGTTTCTCCTGAAAAACAATGAAATTCAAAGGTTTAGACCATGTACGCGGTCGTCCGCACAGGCGGAAAACAGTATAAAGTGGCCAAGGACAGCGTCCTGAAGGTCGAAAGCTTGCCCGGCGATGTCGGCGCCAAGCTGGATCTCGAGGTCCTGATGCTGGGCGGCGACAAGCCGAAGGTCGGCGCGCCGCTGGTGGCGGGCGCCTCGGTTCAGTGCGAGATCGTCGAGCATGGCCAGGGCGACAAGGTCATCGCCTTCAAGAAGAAGCGCCGCAAGAACACCCACCGCAAGCGTGGTCACCGCCAGCATTTCACCACGGTGAAGGTGCTGGGCATCACCGCCGGTTAAAGGACTAGTCGTATGGCACACAAAAAAGCAGGCGGTTCTTCGCGCAACGGCCGCGATTCCAATCCCAAGATGCTGGGCGTCAAGCTGTTCGGCGGCGAAGCCGTTGCCGGCGGCAATGTGATCGTGCGTCAGCGCGGCACCAAATTCTATGCCGGCGAAGGCGTCGGCATGGGCAAGGACCATACCCTGTTCGCGCTTCGCGACGGCCAGGTTGCGTTCAAGACCGGCTACAAGCGCCGTACCTTCGTATCCGTGATCCCGGCTGCGAATCCGGCGATGAAGATCGCGGCAGAATAGGCGGCTGAAAACATAGGCCGCCAAGAAATTGGCGGCCCGTTATATGCGAGGGAGATGGTCCGCCATCTCCCTTTTTTATTCCTCGCATCGAAAGGAATTTGCGGGGATGTCATGTGCATTTTGGAGAGTGAGAGATTGATCTTAAGGCCGCCTCGGCCCGGTGATATTCAAAGCATGACGGTGTGGCTCGGCGATTTCGACGTGGCGAAAATGACCTCGCGCGTGCCGCATCCTTACAGCGAAGGGGACGCCGAAAGCTTTTTGGCGCTTGCCATCGAGCATCGTTTCGTGATCCAGCGCAAAAGCGATGGCGTCTTCTTGGGCATGGCGGGCTTTCATGCCGAAGACGGCTATGAATTCGGTTACTGGCTGGGCAAGCCCTTCTGGGGGCGTGGTTATGCCACCGAGGCCGCTTACCGCCTGGTGCGTTACGCCTTCGAAGCCTTGGATATGGAGAGTGTCCATGCCGGCTGGTTTCACGACAATCCGGCCTCCGGTCACGTCCTGGCCAAGCTGGGCGCGCGCCACAGCGGCTCGTCGATGCGCGATTGCCGTGCCCGGGGCAGGCCGGTTCTGTGCCATGACATGCTGTTGACGCGGGCCGATTTCCTGCGAAAACAGGCCGCATAGGAGCGCCGGCGCAAGCCGGAGCGACCGAATAAACAGGGCTCGCCATGAAATTTCTCGATGTCGCGAAAGTCTATGCCCAGTCCGGCGCGGGCGGGAACGGCTGCATCGCGTTCCGGCGCGAGAAGTTCATCGAATATGGCGGGCCCTATGGCGGCGATGGCGGGCGTGGCGGCGACGTGATCGCGGAAGCGGTGGAAAATCTCAACACCCTGATTGACTACCGTTTTCAACAGCATGTGAAGGCCAAGAGCGGCGAAGGCGGCAAGGGCAAGGTGATGACCGGCGCCGGCGGCGCCGACGCCATCATGAAAGTGCCGGTCGGCACCGAAATCTATGAGGAAGA
>DATEEB010000118.1:0-5876 GCA_035281345.1 Rhizomicrobium sp.
GCGCTGAACGCGCGGACGCGCCTTCTTGCCCAGCAGAAGGCGCCTTGCGCCGCGCAGGCCAACGGCAAGACGGTGGTGATCGATTTCGGCGGCCCCAATATCGCCAAGCCGATGCATGTGGGGCACTTGCGCTCTTCCATCATCGGGGACTGTTTGCAGCGGCTTTATCGCGCCAATGGCTGGAAGGTGATCAGCGACGTGCATCTGGGCGATTGGGGCCTGCAGATGGGACAGTTGATTTCCGAAATCCAATTGCAAGGCACCGCGCCGGTCTATTTCGATCCCAATTTTGTGGGGCCTTATCCGGAAGAATCCCCCGTCAGCATGGAGGACCTGGAAACGCTGTATCCGCGCGCCGCGGCGGCCTGCAAGGCCGATCCGCTCCGGCTGGAAGCGGCGCGCCGCGCCACGGTGGACCTGCAAGCGGGACGTCCCGGCTATCGTGCCTTGTGGCGGCATTTCGTGAAAGTCTCGGAAGCCGGTTTACAGCGCGAATTCGGCGCGCTGGGCGTCAGCTTCGATTTGTGGAACGGCGAATCCAGCGTGGATGCGCTGATCCCGCCCATGATCGAAGATCTGAAAAGGCGCGGCCTGGCGGTCTTGAGCGAAGGCGCGCTGGTGGTGGATGTCGCCAAGGACGGCGACAAGAAGCCGTTGCCGCCGCTGATCCTGGTCAAGTCGGAAGGCGGGGTGCTGTACGGCACCACCGATCTGGCCACCGTGATCGAACGGGTACGCGCCTACGATCCGCAACTGATCCTCTATGTGGTGGATCATCGCCAGCACGGTCATTTCGAACAGGTGTTCCGCGCCGCCGCCAAAGCCGATCTGAGTGGCCGCGCCATCCTGGAACATGTCGGCTATGGCACGATGAACGGTGCGGACGGCAAGCCGTTCAAGACCCGGGCCGGCGGGGTGATGAAGCTGCACGAGCTGATCGGCATGGCCAAGGCGGAGGCGGAAAAGCGGCTGGCGGAAGAGGGGATCGGCGCGGACTATTCGCAGGCCGAGCGGGCGGAAATCGCGCGCAAGGTGGGTATCGCCACCATCAAATTCGCCGATCTCTCCAACCACCGCACCACTGATTATATTTTCGACCTGGAGCGGTTTTCCAAATTTGAGGGCAAGACCGGACCCTATCTGCAATATGCGGCGGTGCGTATCCAATCCATGCTGCGCAAGGCGCGGGAGCAGGGATTTGAAGCCGGCGTCCCCGCTGTCCATTCGCCGCAAGAGCGCAGGTTGATCCTGCAGCTTTTATCCTTGGGCGATGCCCTGTTGGCGGCGGAAGACAAGCGCGCCCCCAATATGCTGTGCGAGTATGCCTTCGAGCTGGCGCAGAATTTCAGCCGCTTTTATGGCGAGCACCACGTCTTGTCCGAGCCGGACGCCGCCCTGCGGGCTTCGCGGCTGGGGCTTTGCAGCCTGGTGCTGGCGGTTTTGACCGGTGTTTTGGACCTTTTGGGCATCGAAGTTCCCGAAAGAATGTGAGTAACTCCGGGCGGTTGCCTGGTTTCGTTGACTCGTCACGCACCCCCCTTATGATGCTTTGCAACAAGCCTGTCCGCCGGAGGCGCGCAGGTTTGGCCAGCACACGATCCCTCGCGGGAGACGCCCTCCGAAGCCTTGGCGAAGGAGGGGGCCGAAGGAGCAACCGCCCCGGAAACTCTCAGGCAAAAGGACCGCGATCGGGTGATGAACTTCTGGAAAGCGAAGCCGCGATTGCAGCTTCCACCGAAGGGGTAACCCGGCGCTTCGCAAGTGCTACCGGGGAAATCTCTCAGGTCCGGTGACAGAGGGGCTGCGCTCATGAGGGCGTGGACTCTTGCATCGGGACCGTTATGACCATTGCCGCTGAAATTCTGCGCCGCACGCCGCTCCATGCCTTGCATCTGGAGCTGGACGGCAAGATGGTACCGTTCGCCGGCTACGAGATGCCGGTGCAATATCCCGCCGGAATCCTGAAAGAACATCTGCACACCCGCGCGGCTTGCGGACTGTTCGATGTCTCCCATATGGGACAGGCCTTTCTTGCGGGCGACACCGTGCAATTGGAGCGTCTTACGCCCGCCGATGTCGCGGGCCTGAAGGAGGGTATGCAGCGCTATGGCCTGCTGCTGACCGACGCCGGCACCATCAAGGACGATTTCATGTTCTCCCGCCTTGCGGGCGAGGCGGATCTCTATCTGGTGGTCAATGCCGGGACCAAGGAAGGCGACTTCACCATGATCGCCGAAAAGCTAAAAGGCTTGGCGACGCTGACGCCCCGCCCTGATCGCGCCTTGCTGGCATTGCAGGGGCCGTTGGCGGAAACGGTGCTGGAGCGGCATGCGCCCGGCATTTCCGGGCTTACCTTCATGCAGGTGGTGCGCACCAAGGTCGCGGACGCACCCGCCATTGTCAGCCGCACCGGCTATACCAGCGAGGACGGTTTTGAGATTTCCCTGGAAGGCGCGGATGCCGAGCGTGTGGCACGCGCATTGCTCGCGGAAAACGAAGTGTTGCCGATCGGGCTGGGCGCGCGCGACAGCCTGCGGCTGGAAGCCGGGCTTTGTCTCTACGGCCATGATATGGATGAAAGCCGCAATCCGGCCCAGGCCAATCTGATGTGGTCTGTCGGCAAGCGCCGCAAGGAGGCCAAAGATTTTCCCGGCGCGGCGGAAACGCTGAATGGGACCCCGGCGATTCTGCGCGTCGGCATCCTGCCTGAGGGCCGCGCGCCCGCGCGCGAAGGCGCACAGATTGCAGACAAGCAAGGGCGCATCATCGGCACGGTTACGTCGGGTGGCTTCGGTCCCAGCCTCAACGCGCCGGTGGCCATGGGCTATGTCGAAGCCGCCTTCGCCGCCAATGGCACGCAAGTCGATTTGATGGTGCGCGGCAAGGCGTTGCCCGCCGCCGTCGCGCCCATGCCTTTTGTGCCCAACACCTACCGCCGTTCCAATAAATAGAGCAGGAGCCTTTTATGAGTGACGTCCGTTACACCGACCAGCATGAATGGATTCGCCTGGAGGGCGACGAAGCCACGGTCGGCATCACCAAATTCGCCGCCGAAAGCTTGGGCGATGTGGTGTTCGTGGAGCTTCCCGCCGGCGGCAAGACCGTGAAAGCGGGCGGCGAGGCGGCGGTGGTGGAAAGCGTCAAGGCCGCCAGCGATATTTATGCCCCCGTGGGCGGCACGGTCACGGGCGCCAATACCGCCTTGGAAAAAGAACCGTCCAAGGTCAATGAGGACCCCGAAGGCGCCGGCTGGTTCTTCAAGATGAAACTCAGCGACAAAAATGAATTGTCCAAGCTGATGGATGCGGCGGCTTACGCTAAGTTCGTGGAGTCCTTGTAATGCGTTACCTGCCGCTTACTCCCGATGATCGCCGCGCCATGCTGGCCAAGATCGGCGCGGCCGATGTGGATGCCCTGTTCCGCGACGTGCCCAAGGCAGCCTTAGCGCCGCTGTCGAAATTCGATCTGCCCGATACGCAGGGCGAGATGGAAGTGGAGCGGGCTTTGTCGAAATTGGCGGCCAAGAATGTGGCCGCCGGTTCGGCGCCATTTTTCTGCGGTGCCGGCGCCTATAAGCATCATGTCCCCAGCGCGGTGGACCATCTGATCCAGCGTTCGGAATTTCTCACCAGCTACACGCCCTATCAGCCGGAAATCGCCCAAGGCACGCTGCAATATCTGTTCGAATTCCAGACCCAGGTGGCGCTGCTTACGGGCATGGAGGTGGCCAATGCCTCGCTCTATGACGGCTCCACCGCAACCGCCGAAGCGGTGTTGATGGCCCAGCGGATCACCAAGCGCGGCAAGGCAATATTGTCGGGTGGTTTGCACCCCCACTATGCCGAAACGGTGGAAACCGTGGCGGGGCTGGCGGGCGTGGTCGCCCGTACGCCGGTCACCCCCGGCAGCGCCGAAGACATTATCGCACTGATCGATGAGGATACCGCCTGTGTGGTGGTGCAGTCGCCGGATGTGTTCGGGCTGATCCGCAACCTCAGACCCATCGCCGAGGCCGCCCATGCCAAGGGCGCGCTGTTGATCGCGGTGGTGACCGAGATCGTATCGCTGGGCTTACTCGAGCCACCCGGCGCGCAAGGCGCCGACATTGTGGCGGCGGAAGGACAGAGCATCGGCAATGGCCTGAATTTCGGCGGGCCCTATGTCGGCCTGTTCGCCACCCGCGAAAAATTCCTGCGCCAGATGCCGGGACGGTTGTGCGGCGAAACGGTGGATGCCGAAGGCCGGCGCGGCTACGTGCTGACCTTGTCCACCCGCGAGCAGCATATCCGCCGCGAAAAAGCGACCAGCAATATCTGCACCAATTCGGGGCTTTGCACCCTGGCCTTTACCATTCATCTGTCGCTGTTGGGCGAGGAAGGCTTGACCCGGCTGGCGCGGATCAATCACGCCAAGGCTAGCGCCTTGGCCGGCAAGCTGGCGCAGCTTCCTGGTATCGAGCTGGTCACGGACGCTTTTTTCAACGAATTCACTATTAAGCTGCCCAAGCCCGCCGCCCCGGTGGTGGACCTTCTGGCCCAAAAAGGCGTGATCGCGGGCGTGCCCGCCTCGCGGCTGCTGCCGCGCGACAAATCTGCCGAAAACCTGCTGATCCTGGCGGCGACCGAGACCAATACCGACGATGACTTCGCGGCGCTGACCAAGGCGTTGCAGGGAGCGTTGGCGTGAGCCAGAGCGACCAAAGTAAGGAGATCCTCTGATGAGCATGAACAATCAGGGCCGTTCCAGCAATGCGGGTGAGGCTTTTCCCGCCAGCATTGCGACCATCTCCGGCGACCGGGGCTTGGATCACGAAGAAGCATTGATCTTCGAGCTGGGCCATGGCGCCTGCGGCGTGGATCTGCCGGATGTGAAGATCTCCGATGCACGGTTGGGCGGCGCGCGCCGCAAGGCTACTATCGGTTTGCCGGGCCTTAGCGAGCCGGAGGTGATCCGCCACTATGTGCGGCTGTCGCGGAAGAACTACGCCATCGACAGCGGGCTCTATCCGCTAGGCTCCTGCACCATGAAGCACAATCCGCGCCTGAACGAGAAAATGGCGCGGCTGCCGGGCTTCGGCGATCTGCACCCCCTGGCGCCGCAATCGACCACCCAGGGGGCGCTGGAACTGATCTCCCAGTTGATGAACTGGCTTACCAGCCTGACCGGCATGCCCGCCGTGGCCATGTCGCCCAAGGCGGGCGCGCATGGCGAGCTTTGCGGCTTGCTGGCGATCCGCGCGGCCATCGCGGCGCGCGGCGAGGACCGCAAGCGCGTCCTGGTGCCGGAATCGGCGCATGGCACCAATCCCGCCACGGCCGCTTTTGCCGGCTTCACGGTGGACGAAGTGCCGGCCAAGCCCAATGGCCATGTCGATGCCGGCGCCTTGAAGGCCAAGCTGGGACCGGATGTGGCGGCGATCATGCTGACCAATCCCAACACTTGCGGCCTGTTCGAGGGCGAGATCATTGAGATCGCCGAGGCGGTGCATGCGGCGGGGGCCTATTTCTATTGCGATGGCGCCAATTTCAACGCCATTGCCGGCAAGGTGCGGCCAGGCGATTTGGGCATCGACGCCATGCATATCAATCTGCACAAGACTTTTTCCACGCCCCATGGCGGCGGCGGGCCGGGCGCGGGTCCGGTGGTGTTGTCGGAGCGTTTGGCGGCCTATGCGCCGATCCCGCTTTTGGTGGCCGACGGTAAAGGCCTGCGCCTGATCGAGGATTTTGCCGCCGCGCCCGACGGCACAAAACCCTTCGGCCGGATGTGCGCCTTTCATGGCCAGATGGGCATGTTCACCCGCGCCTTGACCTATATGCTGAGCCATGGCCGCGACGGGGTGCGTCAGGCGTCGGAAGATGCGGTGCTGTCGGCCA
>DATEEB010000119.1:0-18443 GCA_035281345.1 Rhizomicrobium sp.
AAGCGGCGTTCCCATCAGCAACACGCCCGCCCCCACCAAAGCGCCGGTACCGGTATGGGCCAAGCTGGAATAGAGCATGTAGATGCATGTGGCCGTAAAAATGATCGGAGTGAAAGGATAGAACGGCACGCGATACGAGAACGCCCGGTCGGGGCGCCGCCGTCGGAAAATAAAAATCGATCCGGCCACCATGGTCATAAACAGCCAGAATACCGGCGACGTATACTCCACCATCGTCTTGAATCCGTTGCGCGAGAAGGCGCCCAATGTCACCAGCGCCAAGGCAATGGCGCCCTGAAGCAGGAAGGCGTTGGAAGGATTCTCACCCCGCGCGCTCCAGACACCGAAGAATTTCAGCCCCGGCAAATCGTGTCCGAGTGCGTAATAGACACGCGCGCCAGTGAAAATCGTTGCATTCAGGGTGCTGATCGCCGAGCCGCAGACAAAAAGCGCGATAAGCGTCGCCCCGGACGGACCAAATGCCGCCCGCATGACGTCCGCGGCTATGGCATTGGACGCCTTCAGGCCTTCAAACCCCAGGGCATAGAGATAGGCCAAGGCAACCGAGAAATAGAGCAGCGTGATGGCGACGATGCTGATCACCAACACCCGCACCATGTTGCGTTTGCCGTCGCGCAATTCGGCGGAGAGATAGGCTGCCTCGTTCCATCCTCCGTATGTCAAAAGAACGAACACCATGGCTAGCCCAAGCATGCCGGAACCGTTTCCAGCCGGGGCCGATAGCGCCGGCGTTGCGCCACCACCCGCTATGGCGACCGTCAAACCCGCCCCGATCAGCATCAGGATCGCCAGTATGTCCATGGCGGTGAAAATCTGTTGCGCCGTCTTGCCTTGCATCGTTCCGGCGATATTGATGCCGGTGAAGACCAGAATGATGATGCCTGCATGGATTGCCGGCCCGTAAGGACCCAGAGGCACGATTCCTTGCGCATAATCGCCATAGACAAAGGCAACCAGGGCGATGGCGCCGGTCTGGATCACAGTGCACCGGGCCCAGGCAAACATCAGCGCGGTGCCGCGCCCATAGGCGCGGGACAGAAAATGATACTCCCCACCCGCATGGGGAAAAGCGGTAGCAAGTTCCGCATAGCACAGCGCGCCGATCAGCATGAGAACGCCGCCCGCAAGCCATAGCGCCAGATATTGAAAACTGCCGCCCGCGAACTGGGCAACAAGGGACGGCGTCGCGAAAACCCCGATCCCCACGACCATTCCCACGACGATGACCAGGCTATCGGCGAGCGACAAGGTCTGGCGCGGCGCGGCGGCCTCATTGCGCAACATGCGATCCTTCCCTGGGACGTATCGTTGGTTGAGACACGGGTGGGCGCTACCGTGGCCGAACCGCCGAACACGTGAACGCAATGGAAAGTCGTGAGCTGGCACAATTGTGCCGGGCTCATTGTTGTCTGTCAAAGCCGCGCGTGAGAATGGCGCGCGTGAAAAAACGCGGCCGCTATCGCCTTGCTTTTGCCATCATCGTCAACAGAGTGTTCGCTATTCCGCGATCACCGCAGTGCCTTTAACCCTTCGGAATCCGACAATAGCAGGGTCCAGTCGTCCCGGCTGAAGTGGGCGGTTTGCGATCGCGCGGCTTGCATCCTCAGTCGCCCCAGCCGTTCCGGGTCGCTCACCAAGGGCGGTGAGTCCGCCAGCAACGCCAAATGCAGATCGCGCACGCGCGAATCCTCCAGAACCAGTTGCTGCACAGGCACGGCCAAAGTCCGATGACTTTCGGCCAGCGCATGGGCGCGGCTGAGAACTTTAGAGCCGCGCGTCTCGCTGGGAATCAAGAACAGGCGATCTTGGCGCGCCATCCGGCCCAGCAAAGGACTGCTGCTGAGTACCACCAGCGGCACGGCCAGCCACAGACCCGCCAGCAGCGGCAAAAACCAATTGAAGCTGCCTTGGGCATAGCGCCAGAGCAGGAACGTGGCGGCCAATCCGATCAGCATGTGGGGCAGAAATCTTCGCGCCACCAATCCCCACGGCAAGGCGCGGTCGGTCCGGGTCTGGGCATGCCATCCGGTGGCGATGCCCATCAGGATGCTGCACACATACCAGCTGTGCTGTAGCATCACGACCGGCGCCATCAAGGTGGCAAACAGCGACTCCCAGAACGCGCTTGCGATCAGCCCTCCGATGCCGCCATGGGCACGGGTGGCGTCCGCGTTCCCCAAAACCGAAGCCACGGCCAGAACTTTCGGGCCATAGAGCAATATCAAAGTCGCCCCCACCAAAATCATCAATTCGGCGCTATGGGAGACGGACAGCGGCAAAGATGGCAGCAAGCCGATATAGCTGGCGGGCGGCGCGGCTTTGACGCTCATCATATCGATGGTCGAAATGACCAGAAACAGCAGCCAAAGCGGCGCAGAGACATAGCTCATGATCCCCATGGCGAGATGCAGCCGGCTGGGCAAAGTCAGCCCCTGGGCAAAAACGATCCGCACATGCTGAAGATTGCCCTGGCACCAGCGGCGGTCGCGGATCAAATAGTCCAGCAGGGTGGGCGGCGGCTCTTCGAACGAGCCGCCAATGTCGGGCGCCATCCACACATCCCATCCGGCGCGCCGCAAAAGCGCGGCCTCGATGAAATCATGGCTCATGATCTCGCCGCCAAAAGGCGGTCTGCCCGGCAAACAGGGCAGACCGCAGGACTGCATGAAGGCATGCACCCGAATGATGGCATTGTGACCCCAATAATTGCCGTCCGGGCCCTGGAGCAGGGCCAGGCCCGCGGCATGGATCGGACCGTAAACGCTGGAGCCAAATTGCTGGATGCGTGCAAACAGCGAGCCGCGCCCCGCCAGCTGCGGCGGCGCCTGGATCAATGCGGTGCGAGGATTGGCGTCCATCAAACCAACCAGATGATGCAGCGTCTTGCCGGTCATCAGGCTGTCGGCATCCAGGATCACCATATAGTCGTAAAGCTGGCCCCAATTCTCACAGAAGTCCTGGATATTGCCGGCCTTGCGCCCCGTATTCCTGGTGCGGTGGCGATAGAAAATATGCGCGGTTTCTCCCAACTCGCTTTTCAGCTTCTGCCATTCCAGCTCCTCGGCCACCCAATTGGCGGGATTGGTGCTGTCGCTGAGAATGTAAAAATCGAAATCAGGCCCGGCCGATTCCCAAATGGCGCGCACGCCGGAAAACACCCGCGCCACATCCTCGTTATAGACCGGCATCAAAATAGCGGTGCGTGCCGCCGACGGTCCGCTGGGCGGCTTCAGCGGCAACAGATCCATCTTGGTGGATCGGGCCCAGACGCCGAACACCGCCAACCAGAAGGATGCGGCGATCCAGGCGAACAGGATGGCGAATAAGGCAAGGATCACGATCTCACGAAAGGTGAAATCATCAACCTGCAGCACGCCCGCCATCTGGGTGACAGCGGCGACCGTGGAGGCCAGAACCAGGAAGAAATACAACCAGCGCCGTGGCGCGATATCAGGCACGGCGGCGGTTTAACACGGCGGGCACAAGCTGGGCAGGCACCGACAGCATCCCCATCAGACCTGCGGCGATAAGGCGCGCAGGCGTCCAGGGAACCAGCAGTTGGGGGATCATCGGCCGGGGACAGCGCAGGGGCGTGCCGGCCTCCAGCACAAAGGCAGCTTCAAATGCGCGGGGTTCGGAATCCATGTGCAAAGTCCAAAAAATCGCCCATTCGGCGCCCGCAATCAAGCGTGACAATGCGGCGAAATAATGGATCGTTGCGCGCAATTCCAGGGCAGTATCATGGTGAATCGCAACGCCTTAACTTCTCCACCTTTGCCGCATCCAGTGGCGGGACGTGGAATGGGATGTCCAACATGCTGAAACCGGATCGCCGCCGGCTCCTGGCTTTGCTATCGGCCACAATGCTGCCGCGCGGGGCCTTTGCCGCGGTCTCCGCGCCTTCAGGCCTTCGTCTGGGGTCGGCGCGGGACTTCAGTTTTGCGGGGCTGGTGGCGCGCGCCGAAAAAAATGCCACCCAGCCCTATAAACCGCCGCAGGCCCGGGCCAGCCAGATCATCAAATCCATCGACTTCGACGCCGCCCAGAAAATCAAGTTCCGTCCCGATCATGCCTTATGGCCGCAGGGGACCGATCCGGTGTCCTTCTTTCATCTCAGCCGCTTTTCCGCCGATCCTGTGGTGCTGCATGTGCTGGAGGGGGGCAAGGCGCGCGCCATTCTCTATGGATCCGACTATTTCGACTATGGCGCCTCTGGCCTCGATGCCAAGCAGCTTGCCAATCTGGGTTTTTCCGGGTTTCGGGTGATGGACGGGCCGGGCAAGCCGACCGATTGGCTGGCGTTTCAAGGCGCCAGCTATTTCCGGTCCAGCGGCCAGGACAACCAGTATGGCGCGTCTGCACGCGGCATCGCCATCAACACCGCGGCCGCCACGGCGGAAGAGTTTCCGCGCTTTTCGGAATTCTGGCTGGACGCCAATGGTCCGGTGATCAGCATTTACGCCTTGCTCGATGGCCCTTCGGTCACCGGCGCTTACCGGTTCGACGCCATGAAGCAGGATGCCGGGCGCGTGATCATGAACGCGCATTGCGACTTGTTTTTCCGCGCCGACATTTCGCGCTTGGGGATAGCGCCGCTGACCAGCATGTATTGGTACGGCGAGAATGAGCGGCGCAAGGCGGCCGATTGGCGGCCCGAAATTCATGACAATGATGGGCTGGCGCTGTGGACCGGAAAGGGCGAGCGCATCTGGCGCCCGCTGGTCAACCCACCGCAGGTGATGACCAACAGTTTTGTCGACAACAATCCCAAAGGCTTTGGCTTGATGCAGCGCGACCGGGATTTCGCCAATTATCAGGATGACGGCGCCTTCTATGAAAAGCGGCCGGGAATTTGGGTGGAGCCCAAGAGCAATTGGGGCGCGGGCGCCGTGCAGTTGGTGGAAATTCCCACCGAAGATGAAACCCATGACAATATCGTCGCTTATTGGCGCCCCGACCGCGACATCAAGGATGGCGACAGGCTTTCCTTCGACTATCGCCTCTATTGGCAAAACAGCGAACCCGCCTATCCCAAAAACATCGCGAAAGTGGTGGCCACCCGGCTGGGACGCGGGGGCATTCCCGGACAAAATCCCTGGCCGCGCGACCGGCAGAAGTTCGTGGTGGATTTCACCGGCGGCCCGCTGATGCAGATGCAACAGCGTTTCGACGTGACCCCGGTGGTCAGCGCCTCGCGCGGCAAGATCGATAATGCCTATGTCATCAAGGTGGTGGGCACGGACCGCTGGCGGGCCCTGTTCGATCTGCAGTTGGAGGGCCAGGCGCCGGTGGATTTGCGCCTCTTCCTGCGGTTGGGCAACCGCACGCTCAGCGAAACCTGGATTTACCAGTACTTTCCTTGAGCCGCTATCAGTTTCCGCCCGGCAGCATGCTGGTCAGCGTTTGGAACGACAGCGAATGCTGATCCACGCCCGGCGGGATCACATCGCCGGTCGCCCAGGAGAAAAACAGCAACACAGTATGGTTGGTGTTGTGGGCAAAGCCATAACGCGGATCGGTGGTGGCCAGAAGTTTTCCAGTGCGGGCGTCATAGCCCGTGATCACGAATTTGGCGATGCCCTTTTCCTCAGCCTGCTTGAACAAGGCGATCTCGGGCACGGTCACCGAATTTCCCGCTGGATAGTAGGGCACGGTCAGCTGCGGTATGCCGATCAAAAGCGATTTCTGATCGGTGGACAGGGCGCCCGAGGACACCTGCACCACCACTTCCGCCTGATTGCGGTCGTCCACCAGCATCAGCTCGTTCTTCAGCATCTGGGTGCGGATGGCGGCAATGGCATAGCCGTCGTCGTAACCCTGAAAATACCGGGTATCGACAAAGATCCGCGTGCCCTTGGGAATGCCCAGCGACAGCTGTGCCGCGGCGCGGTCGGCGGCGGCGGAAAGCAGCAACTGCTCGGTGGCGGTGCGGGTTGGGAAGGTGCTTCGGGCGGTGGTGCAGCCGGTCAACAGGCCAGCACAAAGCAACGCGGCGGCAAGAACGAGGATCGGGCGCATGGTCGTCTCGTAAATCAGCCCCGCGCCCGAGCAAACCCTATTTATCCTTCAAATTATTGCAATCGCTATGCACGCCATAGAAACGAAACAAGCCTCGCCAGATTGCCGGCGAAGCCTGTTCCACTTTCTTTGTCCGACATCAGGCCGGACGCTCGTTATGGGCCTAAGCCCATTGCTCAGTTTAAATTGTAAGGCGGAGGTCCGGGTTTTTAGTCCGGGCCTTGGCTCCGCATCAGGCGAAGCCCGGCCTATTTTCCGGTGGGGTCACTTCCATCAAGGAACCTCCTGTTACGGGTTTCGCCACCGGGATTCAGGATTGCGTCTTCGCGCGACATTCCGGCGCCAGGAAATCCGGTCTCCACCGGATCGATCACGATCTGAATGGCGCGCTCGCGCCATTGCCATCGCGCAATGGGCACCTTGGGAAGTAACTGCGGCAGTCGCAATCTTTATCTCTCGGCATCAAAACCCTGCGCCTGAAAAAGCGCAGCGTCAATACCAAAGCAACGCCGCAATGATTTGTGAAGTGGAACGAAAGCCAGCGGAACCCACCGCAAGGCCGTTCGATTTCTGCCGGCACACGTTCGGCATGGTGAACAATCTGTTCGACAATCCGTCCGATGCGGCAATCCGTGTCGTTCCAGCTGGGGTCGAAATGGGCGCTTAAAGGGTGCACGCCCCGCGCTTCCCGGTTATACGTCCGCTATTATGCTGCGCCTTACCGATATCAAGCTGCCGCTTGACCACCCGCCTCAAGCGTTAAAAGCCGCCATCCTCAAGAAATTGAAGCTGCCCGCGGATGCGCTGCTGGACTGGCGTATTTTCAAGCGGGCGCATGATGCGCGCAGCAGAAATGCGATTACCTATATTTATACAGTCGATGTCACGCTGGCGGACGAAGGCCGCGCGCCCAAGGAGGCACGGCCCACCCCCGACATGGACTATAGGTTCGCCGCCCATGCGCCCCGTCATTTTCAGCGGCCCCTTGTAATCGGCGCAGGCCCTTGCGGCTTGTTTACCGCTTTGATTTTGGCGCAATCAGGCTTTCGCCCCATTCTGCTGGAGCGCGGCAAAGACGTGCGCGCCCGCACCAAGGACACTTGGGGCCTGTGGCGGCGTTCGGTGCTCGATCCCGAATCCAATGTCCAGTTCGGCGAAGGCGGCGCAGGCACTTTTTCCGACGGCAAACTTTATAGCCAAATCAAGGACCCGCGCTATCTGGGCCGCAAAGTGTTGACGGAATTTGTGAAAGCGGGGGCGCCGGAGGAAATCCTTACCGAGGCCCATCCCCATATCGGCACTTTCCGGCTGGTGACCATGGTGGAATCCATGCGTAAAACCATTCAGGACCTGGGCGGGGAATATCGCTTTCAGAGCAAGGTGGCCGATTTGCTGCTTGCGCCCGATCGCCGATTGCGCGGCGTGAGACTGCAAAGCGGGGAGGACATCGAAAGCAGCCATGTGGTGCTGGCATTGGGCCATAGCGCCCGCGACACCTTCGAAATGCTGCACGCGCAAGGTGTGGCCATCGAAGCCAAGCCCTTTTCCCTGGGCTTTCGCATCGAGCATCCGCAAGGCTTGATCGACAAGGCGCGCTTCGGGCGCAGCATTCCGCAATTGGGCGCCGCCGACTATAGACTGGTGCATCACGCCAAAGGCGGCCGCAGCGTCTACAGTTTCTGCATGTGCCCTGGCGGCACGGTGGTGGCGGCGGCCAGCGAGCCCGGCCGTGTCGTCACCAATGGCATGAGCCAGTATTCGCGCAACGAGCGCAATGCCAATGCGGGAATCGTGGTGGGCATCACGCCGGATGTGGACTATCCCGGCCATCCCTTGGCGGGCATCGCCTTGCAGCGGCATTGGGAAGAACAGGCCTTTGCCGCAGGCGGCGCAACCTATGCCGCACCGGCGCAGTTGGTAGGCGATTTTCTGGCCGCAAAGGCCTCAACAGTCCTGGGCGAGATTGTCCCGTCTTACCGCCCTGGCGTGACACCCACCGACTTGTCGTCTTGCCTGCCGGCTTACGCCATCGAGGCCATTCGCGATGCCCTGCCGGCCTTCGGCCGTCAGATCAAGGGCTTTGACCGCGCCGATGCGGTGCTGACCGGCGTGGAAACCCGCACCTCCAGCCCCATCCGTATCCAGCGCGGGGCGCATTTTCAAAGCATCAATACACCCGGCCTTTTTCCGGCGGGAGAAGGCGCGGGCTTTGCCGGCGGCATCCTGTCGGCGGCCATTGACGGCATCAAGGTGGCGGAAGCCCTCGCCAAAAGCATCGCTGCGGCTTAGGCAGTCAGAAATTCCGAGACGAACGCGGTCTTGGGATTGCGCCGCACATCTGTAGGCGTGCCGTATTGCTCGATCCGTCCATCGCGCATCACCGCCACCAGATCGGCCACGGCAAAAGCTTCTTCTTGATCGTGGGTCACGAACACGGTCGTCACGCCGGCATGATCGTGAATGCGGCGCAGATCGGCGCGCAGCTCTTTGCGCACCTTCGCATCCAGCGCGCCGAAAGGCTCATCCAGCAGCAACATGCGCGGCTCGATCGCCAGGGCGCGCGCCAGCGCCACGCGCTGACGCTGGCCGCCGGACAATTGGCTGGGATAGCGCCCCTCCAAGCCCGGCAGTTGCACCAGCGCCAGCAGATTGTGAACGCGGGCCGCGATATCGGCTTTGGACGGGCGCTGGGCACGCGGCCGCACTTTCAAGCCAAAGGCGATATTCTCGGCGACGGTCATATGCTTGAACAGGGCGTATTGCTGAAACACAAAGCCGGCATTGCGGGTACGGGCCGGCATGTCCAGCCAATTCAGATCGGCGAAGCGGACACTGCCGCTATCGGCGAATTCCAGCCCGCCCAAGATGCGCAACAAAGTGGTCTTGCCGGACCCTGACGGGCCCAAGAGCGAGACGAACCCGCCCTGCGGCGCTACGAAGCTGGCACCGTTGAGCGCGGCGAACCGCGCGAATTTCTTGGTAACCGAATCAACGACAAGAGACATGATCTTCTCCTATGGGCGCTCCGGCTCTCGCCGACGCGTCCTAAGCGCAATCCGGAAAATCGGGATCGATTTTCCGGTAAATTGCGCGACAAACCAAGAATCTAGAGCGTGATCCGGTTTCAAGAGAAACCGGATCACGCTCTAGTGGCGGTGCGACGCGGCCAGCTCGTCCGCATAGCGCCATTCCAAAAACGATTTCAGGGCAAGCGTGATCAACGCCAGCATGGCCAGCAAGGCGGCAACGGTGAAGGCACCGACATAGTCATAGCTGTTATACAGCAGCTCCACATGCAACGGCATGGTGTTGGTGGCGCCGCGGATATGGCCGGACACCACCGACACCGCGCCGAATTCACCCAGGGCGCGAGCGTTGCACAACAGGATGCCATACAGCAGGCCCCATTTGATATTGGGCAAGGTCACGCGCAGGAAGGTGGAAAAACCCGAAGCCCCCAGGGTGGCGGCGGCTTCTTCTTCGCTGCGGCCCTGATCCATCATCAAAGGGATCAACTCACGCGCCACAAACGGAAAGGTGACGAACATGGTCGCCAGCACGATGCCCGGCAACGCAAAAAGAATACGGACATTGTAATCGGCCAAAGCGGGGCCGAACCAACCGTTCATGCCGAAAACCAGCACATAAATCAGGCCAGACACCACCGGCGAGACCGAGAAAGGCAGGTCGATCAGCGTGACCAGAAAGGTCTTGCCGGGAAAATCGAACTTGGTGATAGACCAGGCGGCGGCGATGCCGAACACCGTGTTCAGCGGCACCGCGATGGCGGCCGCGGTAAGCGACAATTTCACCGCGGCCAATGTGTCCGGTTCGGCAATGGCGGCCAGGAAGGGCGCCGCGCCTTGCGCGAACGCTTCCTTGAACACCAGCACCAGCGGCAGCAACAACAGGATCGCGATGAACCCGATGGCGACACTGCCCAACAGAGCCTTGAGCCATAGCGGATCTTCGGTCGGCCTGTTGAAGCGCCGGGCGCGCGCTGCGATTTGAAGATGGGATTGTGTCATCTGCGTTTCGCCGCCCAGCTTTGCAATCCGTTCAACGCCAGCAGCATCACAAAGCTGGCGGCCAGCATCACCACGCCAATGGCGGCAGCCCCGGCATAGTCATACTGCTCCAGTTTTGTGACGATCAGCAGCGGCGCGATTTCGCTCACCGCGGGAATATTGCCGGCAATGAAAATGATGGAACCATACTCGCCCACGCCGCGCGCAAAGGCCATGGCGGCGCCGGTCAAAATGGCGGGCATCAGCATGGGTAACACCACCCGGGCGATCGTTTGCAGCCGCGTCGCGCCCAAGGTCGCCGCCGCCTCTTCGATCTCCAAGCCCAGCTCGCTCAATACCGGCTGCAGGGTACGCACCGTGAAGGGCAATCCGATAAAGGTCATCGCCACCAACACGCCCCAAGGCGTATAGGCGATACGAATGCCATACTCCGCCAGGATCGAACCGATCCAGCCGTTCGGAGCATACAGGGTGGAAAGCGCAATGCCCGCCACCGCGGTGGGCAAGGCGAACGGCAAGTCGATCACCGCATCCAGCAATGCCTTGCCGGGAAAGCGATAGCGCACCAATACCCAGGCGATGATGAATCCGAACACCGAATCGATGACCGCCGCCACCAGCGCCATGCCGAAAGACAGCCGCAAGGCGGCCAGCACCCGCGGCGTGGAAATGGACGCCCAGAAGCCGTCAAAGCCCAGCTCGATAGGCCGGATCACCAGCGCCAAAAGCGGGATCAGCACAATCGAGGTCAGATAGAAAAGAGTAAGGCCCAAAGACAGGCGGAACCCCGGCAGGACATGCCGGGACCGGGGAATGGAAAGTTTCAAGCCGGTCGCGCTCATCGTCTTCTTTAGAAAGGGTCGTCTTTAGAAAATGCCTGAACCATACAAATGGCCCGTGACAGTTCGGGAACCTGCCTATCGGCCCGGTTGATAAATTTGATCGAAGACGCCGCCGTCTGCGAAGTGGGCGGCCTGGACTTTGATCCAGCCGCCAAAGTCCCCGTCCACGGTCGCCAGGGCTATGTTGGGAAACTGGTTTTTGTACTTGGCCGCGATCTGTGGATGGCGGGGACGATAAAAGTCCTTGGCCACGATCTCCTGCGCCTGGGGGGTGTAGAGGAATTTCAGGAAGGCTTCGGCGGCGGCGCGGGTCTTGTTGCGGTCGACATTCTTGTCGACCAGCGCCACCGGCGGCTCGGCCAGGATCGAGCGGGAGGGATAGACGATCTCATACTGGCCGGGGGTTTCGCGCAACGCCAGATGGGCTTCGTTCTCCCAGGACAGCAGCACATCGCCAATGCCGCGCTTGGTAAAGGTGACGGTGGAACCGCGCGCGCCGGTATCCAGCACCGGGACATGGCGGTAGAGATTGGCGACAAAATCCTTGGCCTTTTGGTCATTGCCGCCTTGCGCCTTCTCGGCATAGGCCCAGGCCGCCAGATAGGCCCAGCGGGCCCCGCCGCTGGTCTTGGGATTGGGGGTGATCACCTGGATGCCGGGCTTGACCAGATCGTTCCAGTCTTTGATTTTCCAGGGATTGCCCTTGCGCACCAGGAACACGATGGTGGAGGTGTAAGGGGCCGAATTGTTGGGCAGGCGCTTTTGCCAATCGGCCGGCAACAAGCCGGCATTCTTGGCCACCGCATCGATGTCGGCCGCGAGAGCCAGGGTCAGAACATCGGCCGGCAGACCGTCGATCACCGCGCGCGCCTGGGCGCCCGACCCGCCATTGGAAGTCTTGATCGTGACCTTGTCGGCCTTGTACTGGGCCGAGAAGGCCGCATCCAGATCCTTGTACAGCTCGCGCGTCGGATCGTAACTGACATTCAGCAAGGTCACGTCCGCCCGCGCCGCAGTGGCCGTCAAAAGCCCCGCCGCGATCAGAAGTGAAAGAAAGCGTTTCATGATCTTGCTCCTCACAAGGAAATCTGGGTGCGCAGGGCGATGACATTGGCGGAAATATCATTGGCCGGCGCGTTGACGTGGTTGACCTGGAGATTTTCGTAATTGAATTGGAATTTGATCGCGTTGTTGGGATACCAGTTCAGGCCCAAGGTCCAGACATCCTGCTTGCCGCCGGCGATCCCGCCCGTGGCGGCCGTGGCGAACGGCAGGAAGTCGAGATCGGTGCTGCTGTAGCGGGCCGTCGCTTCCCAGGCGCCCCAGCCGCCGGGCGTGCCCAACGGCTTGGCCGGGCGGATGTTGCGGAAGCTGGCGGTGGCGGGATCGTAAGGATGCTGCTCGCCCGTCAGTGAATAAGTGACAAAGGCGTACCAGCCGGTGAAATGCGGATTGGACACGGGTGTGCGGCGCTCGATCTCATAGCGGAACCAACCTCCTTGCGCGAACAGGCCGTCATATGCCGCGGCGCTCTCGAAGCCGAACTCGCGCGCGTGGCTGGCGTCGATAGTGCCGGTGTCCAAGGTGCGGCTGGCATCCACCGCGATTTCGGGGCCATTGCTGAGGCGGATAACGCTGGCGCCTGGACCGGCGGAAGGGTCGGGAAGCTTGAGGACTTCGGTGATATGGCCATCCAGCAGCCACTTCACATCGGGCTCCGAGACCGCCAGCCAGGCAGCGCGGCCGATCAGGGCCTGCTGGGCATCGAAGGTGGCTCCGGTGGAAGTGCCGTCCGTGGTCTTCTTGCCGGTATAGGACAGCGAGACGAGATAGGTATCGCCTTGGGCGAAAATGCTAGCGGCTTCGCGGCCGGGCGCGCCCGCGATGTTGCGGGCGATGTCGGTGGCGGCGGCGCGCTCCAGGAAAAACTGATCGGCTGAGCCGGTCTGATCCTCAATTCCTGCCGGCGGGGTATAGGCGCCGATGCGGACGTAAAAGGGCTTGAGGCCGCCATACTCCAAATAGGCGTTGTAGATATAGCCGCGATTTTCGATGCCATTGCCGCCGAAATCATAGATGAAATTATAGGCCCAGTCGGTGAACACCGTGCCCTGCAGGCCCAACTGGGCGCGGCGGAAATTGGTGCCGCTGTTCAGATCGACCGTGGCCGGATTGCGGCCTTGCGCGAAATAGGCGGTATCGAACTGCACCAGGCTGCGCAGCGCCAGGGTGAAGGCGCCGTCCGGCGAGGCAAAGCTCAACCGGCCATTGACGGTGCTGATCTTGGTCTGGGCGTCCAGGCGGTGGTTGATGTCGGAATGTTGGCTGGCGCTACTACGCTTCAGATTCACCACGGCGGCGTTGATATCGTTCTGGCCCTGCGCGCTCTTGATCTCGGCCAGTTGCCTCTGCACGTCACGCAGCTGCTGCTCCAAGATTCCAATGCGCGGATCGGAAGGCGGCGGCGTGGGTTTTCGGGTCTGCGCAAAGCTGGACGTACCCAGCGTGATCGATGCCACGCCAATCCAAAGGGCGGTAAGACAGACCTTGTGCATGAACACCCCATAAAATTACCCCGTCCAAGCGGACCGGCACGTCGATAATTCCTCTAAATCTCTATCAAGTCAATAGGGATTATGATATTGCCGCAAAACTGGAGAACTTCAGGAAAATCAATGTCGTTATAAAGCGCCTGAGCGCCGCAATTGTTGCGCGGCGGTCGCCAAATTCCTGGATTCCAGGATTTGTGCGGTGGCGTCCCGGGCCGCCAGCAGGGCTTTTCGGATGGCGCAAACCGTCTCCTCGAAACAGTCGTCGCACTTGCGATAGGCCATGACGCTAACACAGGGGCTGAGCGCCAGGGGACCATCGGTGACCCGCAGCACATCGGCAAAGCTGATATCTTTGGCCGGCCGGCCCAGGGCATAGCCCCCTGCCCGGCCGCGATGGCTGCGCACGATCCCGGTCTTTTTGAGTTCCAGCAGGATGGCTTCCAGGAATTTGCGCGGAATCTTTTCGCTTTCGGCGATTTCCGAGATCTGTACGGGGGTAACATCGCCACGCGCTGCCAGATACAGCAGGGCACGCAGGGCATAGCGGGCCTTTTGGGAAATCATGGCCGCAGAATACCCTATTAGTTCTATGGAATATAGTATGCAGATTGCGGCGGTGGACGCCAGCAACCGGGCCAAGCACAAAACCGTCACCATCTTTCGCGATATGGGGCGGTATCAGCAACGGCATTTCCGCTGCGACCCGCAAGACCCAGATAAGTTGCGGATCGCGGCCAAGTAGCCGTGGCAATGCTTATCGCTTATATACGGACGCTACGAAATGGGGGAAATCATGCGCGCCTTGAAAATCCTGGCTTTGGTTCTTTTGCCGCTGGCGGCTTTGACGGCCTGCGAGAAACCGTCGGACGCGGCCACCGCCACCTACAACGACACATCGCCCGAATCCAATGCGCGGTTCCTGGCCGATTATGCGGCGCGTCCTGGCGTCACCAAATTGCCCGACGGACTGATGTATCGCGTCCTGAAGTCTGGCAGCGGTCCCCAGGTTCAAAAGGACAATGATATAGTGACGGTCTTCTACAAAGGCTCGCTGATCACTGGAAAGGTCTTTGACCAGACCAAACCGGAAGAGCCTGCGCAATTTCCGGCCGGCGCGCTGATCCCCGGTTGGGTGGAAGCCTTGAAGATGATGAAAACCGGCGACACCTGGGAATTGGCGATCCCTTCCGAGCTCGGTTATGGCCAAGACGGCGCGGGCGATTCCATTCCGCCCGGCCAAACTCTGGTCTTCACGTTGAGCTTGGCCAAGGTGGAATATGCTCCGTAGAGGGGCGTTTCGCCGCAGGCGAACGAAATAGTCCAGTGGACTATTTCGAGCGACGAGCGCGCCGAGCTTAAGCGAGGCGCAATGCCCGACTAAAGCTTATATCCCAGCGTAATCCCCGTCATGCGCGGCGCCTGCGGCACGCACTGCAGCGCGCCGGCGGTATTGGCGATGCCGAACGAACTGTTAGGCGCTGAATTGAGCACACCATTATATTCCGGCATGCAAACGGGCGTGTTCAGGACATTGCTCATGAACACGCCGATATCAAAGCCTTTGCCGGCGACATTGAACACGTCCAGACGCAGATCGAGCAGGCCATAGGAGCCGGTGCGTTGGCTGGGATCAAAGGTGCGCAAGTCAGCCTTATGGCGGCTTTGCCAGTAATAGTGCGCCGACAAGTTGAAATCGCCGATCGCCACGCCCGCGATGTCCTTAATGCCGGTGGCGTAGGTAATGCTCTGGCTGGTCTGCCAGGCAGGCAGCGGAAACGACGTGCCGGACAGATTGGTCGTGCCGGTGGGCAACAGATATCCCGCCGGCGGCGTGAAGCTATAATCGGTGTAGTGAGCGTCGAGATAGCTGCCGGTGGACCGCAGCGTTAGGCCGGACAGGGGAATGAGGCTGATGTCCCATTCCGCGCCATAGATCTTCGCGGCCTTTGCGTTCAGTGTCACATTGTCGTTGGTCGTTCCGAGGCAGGCGTTGGCGTTGAAAAGAGTCTGGGTGCAGGGAACGCCACCCGGACCGGTGGCCAAGGTGACATTGGGCAGCGCGGTCAGAATCTGGATGTCGTGATAGGCGGATATGTAAGCCGCCAGATTGGTGCGGATGGGCATGCCCGCCAACTCCCAGTCCGACTTGATGCCGATTTCATAGTCCTGGACATTCTCCGGCCTTGCGACGGTCACGGCGGGGTTGATGGCGGTGGAGTTGATCGCGCCGGAGCGGTAGCCGGTGCGGGCGGTCGCATAGACCAGCGTGCCTTCCCACAGGTCATGATCGATCGCCAGGGTCCAGGTCGGCTTATGGAAGCTCTTGTTGATGTCGCTGGCACAGTTGGCTAGCGGGCGCAGCACACCGTTGATATCGGTCAGGGTACAGGCATGGGTCTGGCCAGCATAGCTGATGCCGTGGAACACATAAGGCGTGGGATCGAACTGTCCGTTCGCCACGGTGGCGGTGCTGGCAGCCGTGGCCGGAAAGATGTCCGTCCGCGAATCCATATGGGCGTAGCGCTCGTCATAGGTGTAGCGCACCCCCGCCGTCAGCCGCGTATCGTCCCAGATGCCGTAAGTCGCCTGGGCATAGCCGGCATAGCTGGTGTTGCGCTGGCCCATGCGCGTGCCGTCTTGGAGCGTGATGCCCCGTCCCGGCGACGGAATCCCGTTGTTGGGAATGAACAGGTAGAACAGCCCGCCGTCCCTGGGGCTGTCTTCCTCGAAGAAAAAGAGGCCTGCGGTCCAGTTCAGGCGATTGCCGAAGCCCCTGCCATTGACCGTCAGCTCCGACTGGTAAGACCGGTAGTCAGGCACCTGATACTGGTATTCGGCGGTGTTGTAGGGTAGGCCGCGCCCGACCGAGGTGCCGAAATTGTCCCACCCGCGAAAAGCAGTGAGCCACTTCACGTCGATGTCGCCAAAGCTTTTGTCTACGGTCGCCGACAGGGTCCGGTAATGGCCGACGTCGCGGTTGTTGATGGTCTGCTCGGCGGTCCAGAACCCGGCCTGCTGCGCGCGGGCGACGGACTGCAGCAGGGAGTTATAGGCGCGGGGATCGGTATTGACCGGCCCGACCGTGGTCGGGGTGAAGGAGCTGTAATAAGGCTCGATCCGGTGCCCCAACATGTCCGTGAATCCGATACAAGTGCCCGGAATGTTGCAGATTGCGGGGCGGTTGGCGCGCCGGCCGCTGCCAGGGAAAAAGCCGAGATCGTGATAGCTCGACCCGGTATTGTGCTCGGCCGCGAAATTGGCGCGCAGCACAATACTCAAGCTGTCGTCCGGACGCCATTTCAGCGAGAAATTTCCGGCAATCTTGTTGCTGCCCATCGCCGGCTGGCTGTTGCGAAACCCGGTCGCTGGATCGAAATAGAGATTGGTGATGTAGCCGCGGCGGTTGCTGACCTGCCCCGCCGCACGAAAGAACAGCGTGTCGGACAGGGGAATGTTGATCGCGCCCTGAATCTCGCCGCGGCCATAGTCGCCACCCGTCGCCTTGATATAGCCGCCGAACTTGTCCTGCGGCTCGCGCGTCCGGTACAGGATGGCGCCGCCAGTGGTGTTGCGCCCGACCAGGGTACCCTGGGGGCCTTTGAGGACCTCCACTCTTTCGATATCGAACAACCCGCCGGTCAGGCCGACGGGCCGCGCCAGATAGACGCCGTCCATATAGACTGCGGCGGCAGGATCGAAAGACATCACCGACTGGCCGGAGCTGGAATCAAAATCCCGCTGGCCGCGGATGGTGATGTTGAGTGTGTCCTGCCTAAAGGTGGTGGGCGCGATATAGACCGAGGGGCTGCTATAGCGCAGGTCTTCGATGGTGTTGATGTTCAGCCGGTCCAGGTCGGCTTGGCTGTAGGAGGAGATGGAGATCGGAACCTGTTGCTCGATTTCTTCGCGCCTACGGGCCGAAACGACGACCCGCTCTATCGCCCGGGGGTGATCGGATGGGGCCTCGCCTTGCGCAAAAGCTTGACCGCCGCCGCCCAGCACGCTGCAAGCCAAAAGACCCACAACAAGACGTTTGGACATATGTAATTTCCCCGGATCGTTACAAAGCCACCGGCGCTTTTTTCACCGCCTGGAGCCCTTTTTTCGAAATCGGCGCAGGTCTATCGGAAATGCCAGGCCGGATAAAGGCGATGCAAAGGCCGTGCGACAAATCGGGAAATTTTCCTTATACGTCTCCAGCCATTAGGTTGGCTCAAACTCTGTCCGTGAGGAAAAATGAACAAAATCGCAATGATCACCGGGGCTGGCAGCGGCGTGGGACGGGCTGTGGCCCAAGCCTTGGCGGCGGCAGGCTGGCAGCTGGCGCTGGTGGGCCGCCAGCAACAGACGCTGGAGGAGACCGCCAAAGGCCAGAAAGGCGATCATCTGATTGTCCCGGCTGATATTGGCGATCCCGCGGCCGTGAAAGCGGTCTTTGCCCAGATCAAGACCAAGTTCGGCCGCCTGGACATGCTGTTCAACAATGCCGGCATGAGCGCGCCCGCCATTCCAATTGAGGAATTGAGCTTCGAGCAATGGCAAGCCGTGGTCAGCGTCAATCTCACCGGAGCGTTCCTTTGCACCCAGGAAGCGGTGCGTCTGATGAAGTCGCAAGACCCTCGGGGAGGACGGATCATCAACAATGGCTCGATCAGCGCGGACCGGCCCCGCCCCCATAGCGCCCCCTATACCGCCACCAAGCACGCCATCACCGGTCTGACCAAATCCATCATCTTGGACGGACGCCCCTTTGACATCACCGCGGGACAGATCGATATCGGCAATGCCGCCACCGAAATGACCCAGCGCATGGCCCAAGGCGTGCTGCAGCCCGACGGCCGGTTGGCGGTGGAGCCACGCATGGACGTGACCCATGTGGCGCAGGCGGTGACCTATATGGCGGGGCTGCCGCTGGAATCCAACGTGCCCTTCCTGACCGTAATGGCAACCAAGATGCCGCTTTTCGGCCGTGGGTAACGCTT
>DATEEB010000120.1:0-2615 GCA_035281345.1 Rhizomicrobium sp.
TAAGGATTGCCTAGCCGGACCAAATCCCCGATTCTTAGGCGTTTTCAAAGATTGCCGTGTCATGCAGACCGATTTTTACCGCATCAAGCGGTTGCCGCCCTACATCTTTGAGGAAGTCAATCGCCTCAAGGCGGCGGCGCGTGCCCGCGGCGAGGACATTATCGATTTCGGGATGGGCAATCCCGATATGGCGACGCCCGATTTCATCGTCGACAAATTGTGCGAGACGGCGCGCGATCCGCGCGCCCATCGCTATTCCGCCTCGCGCGGCATCAAGGGCCTGCGCAAGGCCCATGTCGCCTATTACAAGCGCCGCTTCGGGGTGGACCTCAATCCCGACAAGGAGGTGATCGCCGCGCTGGGCTCCAAGGAAGGCTTCGCCAATCTGGCCATGGCCATCACCGCGCCGGGCGATGTGGTGTTGGTGCCCAATCCCGCTTATCCGATCCATGCCTTCGGTTTCATGATCGCCGGCGCCGCCATCCGCCATGTGCCCGCCACTTCGCCGGAGGAATATCTCAGCAAAATCGGAGTCGCCACGCGCCATTCGGTGCCTTCGCCTTTGGCGATGGTGGTGAATTATCCTAGCAATCCCACGGCGCAGGTGGTCAGCCTGGATTTCTACAAAGAGGTCATCAAGTTCGCCAAGAAGCACGAGATCTGGGTGCTGAGCGATCTGGCCTATGCCGACATCTATTTCGACGACGCCAATCCGCCGCCCTCGATTTTGCAGGTGGAAGGCGCCAAAGACATCGCCATCGAATTTCAATCCTTGTCCAAGACCTATTCCATGCCGGGCTGGCGCATGGGCTTTGCCGCCGGCAACGAAAAGCTGATCGGGGCCTTGGCGCGCATCAAATCCTATCTGGACTATGGCGCCTTCACGCCCATTCAGGTGGCGGCCGCGGCGGCGCTGAACGGGCCGCAAAATGTGGCCGATGAAATCCGCGCGGTTTACAAATCGCGCCGTGACGTGCTGGTGAAAAGCATGGCGGCGGCGGGGTGGGAGATTCCCGCGCCGTCCGCCTCCATGTTCGCCTGGGCGCCGGTGCCGGAAAAATACAAATCCCTGGGTTCGATGGAATTCGCCAAGGACCTTTTGATCCACGCCAAAGTGGCGGTGTCGCCCGGCATCGGCTTTGGCGAATATGGCGAGGGTTATGTGCGCGTGGCGCTGGTGGAAAACGAGCACCGCATCCGCCAAGCGGCGCGCAATGTGAAGAAGTTTCTCACCCTGGGCACCAATATGGCGCCCAAAGATTTGGCCCCCGCAAAATGACGGCATCTTTTAAGATCGCCATTGCCGGACTCGGCACGGTCGGGGGCGGCGTGGTGAAGGCGCTGATCGCGCGCCGGGATGAATTGTCCCAGCGTGCGGGCCGCGGCTTGGTGATCGCTGCCGTTTCGGCGCGCGACAAAAACAAGGCGCGCGGCTTTGACGTCACCGGCTGGACCGACGATCCACTATCACTGGCCAAGGGCGATGCCGATCTGGTGGTCGAGCTGATCGGCGGCGAGGAAGGCATCGCGCGCCAATTGGTCGAAACCGCGCTGGCCAACAAAAAGCATGTGGTGACCGCCAATAAGGCGCTGCTGGCCAAGCATGGTCTGGCGCTGGCCCAGTTGGCGGAAAAGAACGGTGTCACCTTGAAATTCGAAGCGGCGGCGGCGGGCGGCATTCCCATCGTCAAGGCGCTGCGCGAAGGATTGATCGCCCATGGCGTGACGGCGGTGAAGGGCATTCTCAACGGCACCTGCAACTACATCCTCAGCGAAATGGAATCGTCGGGCCGCGCCTTTGCCGATGTGCTGAAAGAAGCCCAAGCCAAGGGCTATGCCGAGGCCGATCCGACCTTGGATGTGGGCGGCGGCGATACGGCGCACAAGTTGGCGCTGCTCTCTGCCATCGCCTTCGGCGCGGTGCCGGACCTGGACGCTGTTGCGGTGGACGGCATCCAGCATATCACGCCTGAAGACATCGCCTTTGCCTCAGAATTCGGATTCCGCATCAAGCTTTTGGGTGTCGCCCGCCGGGTGGGAAGCAAGATGGACCAGCGGGTTCATCCCGCCATGGTCCGCCTGCGTTCGGCCCTGGCCAATGTCGGCGGCGCCTCCAACGGCGTCCTGGTGGATGCTGGCGAGGCGGGGTCTTTCTTCTTTTCAGGCCGCGGCGCGGGCGAAGCGCCCACCGCCAGCGCGGTGATTGCCGATATCGTCGAGGCCGCCGGCGGCGCACCCAGTCCTGTTTTCGGCCGCCCCGCTGCCGGCCTGACCAAGCTGGAGGCGGCTGACGGCAAAGAAGCGGTGTCAGCCTGGTATCTGCGCTTTGAAGTTCTGGATGTGCCCGGCGTGCTGGCGGCGATCACCGGCAGCTTGGCGGAAGCCGGCGTTTCTATCGAAAGCATGATCCAGCGCGGCCGCGCGCCGGGCGAACCGGTCGCCATTGTGATGATCACCCATGAGACCGCGCAAGCCGCCGTGGAGCGCGCCTTGAAGGCGATCGCCGCTTCCGACAAGGTTCGCGCCCGGCCCTGCATGATTCCCATGGAAGCCTGACACCAGACATGATCCTGATCCGTCGCCAAGAAGGTGGTTGAGGCCTTGCAGGAGGCGGG
>DATEEB010000121.1:0-6513 GCA_035281345.1 Rhizomicrobium sp.
GCCCTAGCAACCCCCCAAAACCCCTGCTATAGGGGCCCGCTTCGGGCGGAATTGCGCCCAAAAGGCGGATCTTTAAAAGTGGTCCGCATGAATGCGGACATGGCGGAACTGGTAGACGCGCTGGATTTAGGTTCCAGTGACGAAAGTCGTGGGGGTTCAAGTCCCTCTGCCCGCACCATTCCGTCCGGCCCGTTCCGGGCCGAACGGAATGACAAGCGGCCCGCGGTGACCTAGCGGCAGCGTAGGTCACGCGACTTGAGGGCCGCGCGTCAGCGGATGGTGCGGCGGATTTATAATTGAGTAGAGAAAGAAACGACATGCAGATCAGCGAGACCCTTTCCCAGGAATTGCACAAGCAGTTCACGGTCACCATTGCCGCCAGCGAGCTGGAGGGGCGGGTCAATGCGCGCCTGGAAGAGATGAAGCCGCGCGTGAACCTGAAGGGCTTTCGCCCCGGCAAGGCGCCGGTCTCCTTCCTCAAAAAGCAGTTCGGCAAATCCGTCATGGGCGAAGTGGTCGAGGCCGCCGTCAATGAGGGCAGCCAAAAGGCGATCGCCGACAACAAGCTCAAGCCCGCGCTGCAGCCGCGTGTCGAGCCGGTGGGCAGTGTGGAAGATGTGGTGGAGGGAAAGTCCGATCTCACTTTCAAGGTGATCGTGGACCTGATGCCGGAATTCGAAGTCGGCGATGTCGCCAAGCTGACGGTGGAACGGTTGACCGCCGATGTCACCGACGCCGAGATCAATGAAGCGCTGGAGCGTCTGGCCCGCAACAGCCGTAACTATGTAGCCAAGGACGGCGCCGCCGCCAAGGACGACCTGACTGTCATCGACTATGAAGGCAGCATTGACGGCACCCCTTTCGCGGGCGGCAAGGGCGAGGATTTCAACCTCACTCTGGGTTCGGGTACGTTCATTCCCGGCTTTGAAGACGGATTGATCGGCGCCAAGGCGGGGGAAACCCGCGACGTCCATGTGACATTCCCTGCCGAATATCACGCCCCTGAAATGGCGGGCAAAGCTGCGGTGTTCAAAGTCGCCATAAAAGAAGTGAAGGCGCCCGGCGAAACCAAGATCGATGACGAACTGGCCAAGAAATTGGGGTTGGACGATCTAACGACCTTGAAGGCCAAGGTGCGCGAACAACTCGAAAGCGACTTCAAGGGCGCCAGCCGCATGCATTTGAAGCGCCGGGTGCTGGACGCGCTGGACGACGCCCATAATTTTCCGCTGCCCCCCGCCATGGTCGAGCATGAGTTCACCAATGTCTGGGCGCAGGTCGAGGAAGAACTGAAGCGCGAAGGCAAGACCGCCGCCGACGAAGGCAAGACCGAAGACGAGCTGAAGGCCGAATACCGCAAGATCGCCGAGCGCCGCGTGCGCCTGGGCCTGGTGCTGGGAAAGCTGGGCGAGCAGAACGGCATTTCCGTTTCCGGCGACGAAGTGCAGCGCGCCATTATGGCCCGCGCCCGCCAGTTTCCCGGCCAGGAGCAGCAGGTGTTTCAGTTCTACGCCAAGAATCCGCAGGCTCAGGCCGAGATCCGTGCGCCTCTGTTCGAGGACAAGGTGGTGGACTTCATCGCCGAACTGGCCACGGTCAAGGAGCGTAAGGTGGACAAGGACACCCTCTTTGCTGATCCTGAAGACGAACCGGCCAAGTAGGCCTTCCTGCTCTAGCGCCGCATTCCGCGGCGCGACCATCCGCCAGGCCGTGCCCGGCCTCCCCCTTGTGCGCGAAGCGCACCCAAAGGGGGAGGTGGCCGAGACGGGCGCGGCGCGGAACGCGCCGCGTGATAGTCGAGGCCGGAGGGGGTAGGTGTAAAAACACTTCTGAACGCTATATTAAACACCACCGGAGGATTTTCCGGGTACTGTCTCATGACGAATCAAGAGGCGCGCAATGGCCGATCCAGTTGAATATTACAACAATACCCTGGTCCCGATGGTGGTGGAACAAACCGCCCGCGGCGAGCGCGCCTTCGACATCTATTCCCGCCTGCTCAAGGAGCGGCTGATCTTCATCACCGGTCCGATCGAGGATTATGGCGCCAGCCTGCTCACCGCCCAGCTTCTGTTTCTTGAGGCCGAAAATCCCAAGAAGGAAGTCCATATGTACATCAACTCGCCGGGCGGGCTGGTGACGGCGGGCCTCGCGATCTACGACACCATGCAGTATATTCGCCCCGCGATTCATACCTATTGCATCGGCCAGGCAGCTTCGATGGGTTCACTGCTGCTATGCTCGGGCGTGAAGGGTCAGCGCTACGCTCTGCCCAATGCGCGCGTCATGGTGCATCAGCCCTCCGCTTCCTTCTATGGCCAGGCCGCCGACATCGCCCGTCACGCCCAGGAGATCGTGAAGCTCAAGAAGCGGCTGAACGAGATTTATGCCAAGCACACTGGCCAAACTGTGGAAGCGGTTGAAAAGATGCTGGATCGCGATACCTATCTAACGGGTGAGGAAGCCAAGGCTTTCGGCCTGGTCGACCAGGTGATGGAGCGCCGTCCGGACACCGAAACTTCGGCCCGATAGGACCTATTTTTGCTAAAGTTCCGGAATATCAGGAAAATTCCGCATCTTTGGGATTAAACAAATCTTGATCCCAGCGGCCCTAGCATGGTCGAATGTTGGGAGGCGGGGTGCTTCGGAGCGTCCCCTGCATTGTGCAAAGCAGCATAAGCCATCTAGGCTAGAGGCTGCAAAAGCCCCGCAAGGGGACCAAGGCCCCCGCGTAAGGGGAAATGGGTCGAAAGGGCCCGGTGGAAGACGATGAGCAAGGCCAGCGGCGGCGAGTCCAAAAACACGCTCTACTGTTCTTTCTGCGGCAAGAGCCAGCATGAAGTGCGCAAGCTCATCGCGGGCCCGACGGTATTTATCTGCGACGAATGCGTCGAACTCTGCATGGAGATCATCCGGGAGGAGAACAAAACCTCCTTCATGAAATCCAAGGAGGGCGTGCCCACGCCCCAGGAAATCTTCAAGGTGCTGGACGATTATGTCGTCGGCCAGAGCCACGCCAAGAAGGTGCTCTCGGTCGCCGTCCACAACCACTACAAGCGGATCAACTCCTCCGGCAAAAACGGCGATGTCGAGTTGGCCAAGTCCAACATCATGCTGATCGGCCCCACCGGCTGCGGCAAGACCTTGCTGGCCCAGACCCTGGCGCGCATCCTGGACGTGCCCTTCACCATGGCCGATGCCACCACTTTGACCGAGGCCGGTTATGTCGGTGAAGATGTCGAGAATATCATTCTCAAGCTGCTGCAGGCGGCCGACTATAATGTCGAGCGGGCCCAGCGCGGCATCGTCTATATCGACGAAGTCGACAAGATCAGCCGCAAGTCCGACAATCCCTCTATTACCCGTGACGTGTCGGGCGAAGGCGTGCAGCAGGCCTTGCTGAAAATCATGGAAGGCACGGTGGCTTCGGTTCCGCCCCAAGGCGGCCGCAAGCATCCCCAGCAGGAATTCCTGCAGGTGGATACCACCAACATCCTCTTCATCTGCGGCGGCGCTTTTGCCGGGTTGGACAAGATTATCGCCCAGCGCACCCAGGGTTCGTCCATGGGTTTCGGCTCCAATCCCAAGGGCCCGGACGAACGCGGCACCGGCGAATTGCTGCGGGAAGTCGAACCCGAGGACATGCTGAAGTTCGGCCTGATCCCGGAATTCATCGGCCGTCTGCCGGTGCTGGCCACCTTGGGCGATCTGTCCGAGACGGCGCTGATCGAAATTCTCACCCGTCCCAAGAACGCGCTGGCCAAGCAATATATGCGCATGTTCGAAATGGAAGGCGTCAAGTTGCGCTTCCAGGAAGAGGCGCTGCATGCCATCTCGCGCCGGGCGATCCAGCGTAAGACCGGTGCGCGCGGCCTGCGCTCCATTCTGGAAGGCATTTTGCTGGAGACCATGTTCGAACTGCCCACTCTTTCGGGCGTGCAGGAAGTGGTGATCACCGCCGATGTCGTCGACGGCAAGGCGCGGCCGCTTTACACCTATTCGGACAAAGCCGAAGCCCGCGAAAAGTCGGCTTCCTAATCCACCGGCAAGATCAGTTGCGCCGCGCTGCTCCTCGCAAGGAACGGCGCAGCAGCTTTGTGCCGGGCTGCTCGATCAGCAGATAGCACAAATGACCCGCGGCAAGGCCTATGGCGATGACCACG
Source organism: Rhizomicrobium sp. (assembly GCA_035281345.1). Lineage (GTDB taxonomy): Bacteria > Pseudomonadota > Alphaproteobacteria > Micropepsales > Micropepsaceae > Rhizomicrobium. The sequence continues at coordinate 4,164 of DATEEB010000121.1, forward strand.
GGCAGATAGGCCCACAGCGCTGCCGCGCCGAAAACGCCGCGCCATACCACGCCCACCACCAGCAGCGTGAGGTTGTGGGACAGATAGAGGCTATAGGAACTGTCGCCCAGCCGCGTCATGGTGCGCTGGACAATGTCCTTGGGCGCGGCATTCTGGGTGAATACGCAAAGACTCACCGTCAGCAGTCCGATCGCCGCATTGATCCAGAGCGGCGTGTGACGGCCGAAGAACAGCATGTGTGCCGCAATGACCGCCACGATCAGGATGGTCACGCCGGGAATTCGCGGCAGGCTTCGCCCCGATGCCAGCCACGCGCTGCGCAGGGCGGCCAGATACAGGCCCAGCAGGAACTCGAAAATGATGGGCGCGGACAGGATCTGCAGCGCCGCATTTTGCCCATGCAGAAAATTGCCCAACAACCAAACCAGCAGGAAGGTTCCGGTCACCGCCGCGATGCCCCAAGCCTTGCGCAGGAACAGGCTGGCGGTCAGCACGACATAGAAGGCCATTTCGTAGTTCAGCGTCCATCCCTGTCCCAGCAAGGGGCGGTGTTTTCCCTCCACATTGAAATAAGGAATGAAGAAAAGGCTCTTGAGCGTTTCGCCCAGGTTCAGCCGGCCCATGTCGAGATTACCGCCCAGCTGGGAGCTGGCCAGAAAAACCAGGCATTGGACAAAGGTCAGGGCCCAATAGAGCGGAACGATCTTGGCGACCCGGTCGGCGGCAAATTGCCAGGGCGCGCCGCGCCGCCCGAACTTGTCCAGCGCGACATACCCCATGACAAAGCCGCTGATCACAAAGAAGATGTCCACGCCCAACTGGCCGTCCAGGCCCAGACGCGGCACGGCCATGTGATACTTCCCCTCCCAATTCTCGTAGCGGTCTTCGATGTGGGAGAAAAAGACCAGAAAGGCGGCGAGGAAACGCAGCACCTGGAGCGAATAGAGTTTTTCGCGGGGAGGAGCCAAAATTGCGGCCGCGCTATGCGGCATCGGAACGCTATGCGCCGGCGTGGCCAACAATCCAACCTGGCTCATTAAACGTCCTGTTCGGGCCCATTCTAGACTAGGGCGGGACCGCTGGACGGGCCGGGACTTTTTTGTGATATCGCCGCCGGATAAGCGTGCCGCGGACTGTCCGGATCGCGCTGAACGTGACGGTCGACTGTCCCACGTCACCGCACCGCGGATGCCACCCGGGGTCCGGCCGGAATTTGGGCTTGGAATCGTGGCTACGCTTGCCGGCTCGAAAAATGCGCGCCGCGTTGGCCGGGCAGCCATGCGCCGGCGGCAAATCCGCCACGAATGGCTGAAAAATGCAGGTTCCCCGTGGCTTTTTGTGCATGGGCGGGAACTTCGCGGTGTTAACCCCTTACGCCGTCTTGAAACACCTTGTTAGGGGAGCCACTTTACGATGTCCGGAGTCGGCCCGAAGGAGGGCGGCTCCTCGGTCTGAGGTTTCGCCCATTCGGGGGAGCCGCATTACACGCCGGATGTCCCGGCAGGAGCACGCATATGGCGGATGACGCCACCAAGAAAGTCGAAAATAAGGACACCCCGTCCGGCGCCCCGGTTTTGCCGCTGCGCGACATCGTGGTTTTTCCGCACATGATCGTTCCTCTGTTTGTGGGCCGGGAAAAATCGGTCCGCGCGCTAGAGGAAGTGATGAACGACGAGAAGCAGATTCTGCTTCTCACCCAGAAGAATGCCGCCGAGGACGATCCCACCGCGGAAGGCTTGCACACCATCGGTACCCTGGCCACTGTTCTTCAGCTCTTGAAGCTGCCGGACCAGACCGTGCGCGTATTGGTGGAAGGCAAGGCGCGGGCGCGTGTCACCGGCTTTAGCCCCCGCAGCGATTTCTTCCAGGCGACGGTCGAGAAGATTGCCGAGGAAGCCGCGGGCGCGGCCGAATCCGAAGCCCTGATGCGCACAGTAAAGGCCAATTTCGAGCAGTATATCAAGCTCAACAAGAAAATCCCGTCCGAGACCCTGGCGGCGGTTGCCCAGATCGACGATCCGGCCAAGCTGGCCGATACGGTCGCCTCGCATCTGTCGGTCAAGATCGGCGAGCGTCAGGGGCTGCTGGAGACCTTCGGCACCACCGAGCGGCTGGAGAAGATTCTGTCCTTGATCGAGGCCGAAATCGGCGTGCTGCAGGTCGAACGCAAGATCCGCAGCCGCGTCAAGCGCCAGATGGAAAAGACCCAGCGCGAATATTACCTGAACGAACAGTTGAAGGCGATTCAGAAGGAACTCGGCGAAGGTGAAGAAGGCCGCGACGAGATGAACGAGCTGGAAGAGCGCATCCGCAAGACCAAGCTCAGCAAGGAAGCGCGCGACAAGGCCCA
>DATEEB010000122.1:0-3933 GCA_035281345.1 Rhizomicrobium sp.
AAGCTCGCCATCATCGCCGGACCCTGCCAGCTGGAAAGCCGCAGCCATGCCTTCGACATGGCAGGCGCTTTGAAAGAAATCTGCGGCAAGCTGGGCGTGGGGTTGATCTATAAGACCAGTTTCGACAAGGCCAACCGCACATCTGCCGCCACGGCGCGCGGTATAGGGCTGGAAAATGCGCTGCCCATCTTCGCCGATATCCGAAAGTCTTTCGGCTTGCCGGTTTTGACCGATGTGCATGAGCGCGACCAATGCGCCGCGGTGGCCCAAGCGGTGGACGTGCTGCAGATTCCTGCCTTCCTGTCGCGCCAGACCGATTTGCTGGTGGCGGCCGCCCATACCGGCAAGGCCATCAATGTAAAAAAGGGTCAGTTTTTATCGCCCTGGGACATGAAGAATGTGATCGCCAAGATCACCGGCGCGGGCAATGCCAATGTGCTGGTGACCGAGCGTGGCGTGAGCTTCGGCTACAATACGCTGGTCAGCGACATGCGCGCGCTGCCGATCATGGCGGGCTTTGGCGCGCCGGTGGTGTTCGATGCCACCCATTCGGTGCAGCAGCCGGGCGCAGCGGGCGACAAGAGCGGCGGCGACCGCACCATGGTGCCCTATCTGGCGCGCGCTGCCGTTGCGGCGGGGGTGGCGTGCGTTTTCCTGGAAGTGCACCAGGACCCCGATCATGCCCCCAGCGATGGGCCCAATATGGTCAAGCTTGCGGATTTTCCCGCGCTACTCACCCAGCTTGTTGAAATAGATGAGATTGTGAAGCGCGGTTCTTAAGTGGTCGCACGGCCTACGCGCTTCGCGCTGGCCGATGCTCCGGCGCTGTTGGAGCAGCTGGTGGAGATCGATGCGGTGGTGAAGCGGTAATCCCGCCGGCGTGTGCCGTCATCCGGCCGCTCGCTCAAGCCGTCCATACGCTGCCGCTATGGACCGTTCGTAGCTCGAAATGGTCCGCAGGACCATTTCGTTCGCTTCGCGAACCGCTACTCACCCATCCACACCTGCACGATGCCGATGAACGCCAGCACGACCAGGATCAGAGTGGGAAAGATGGTGGGCGCGAAACCCGGGAACCGCTGCTTCGCGGTGCCATAGACAAAGCCATAGGTGATGCGGCCCGCGCACCAGATCAGGCCCAGGATGGGTGGCGCCCAGCCCTGAAAATAGAGCGCCGCCAGCCACAGCGACGGCAGGAAGATGACGAACTGTTCGACCGTATTGCCCTGGATGCGCAGCGCGCGATCCAGTTCGGGCGCCCCCGTCATGGCCGGGGCGTCTATCCCCGCCCGGCGGCGGGCCCGCGCCACGCCGATGACGAAGGCGACACTGATCAGAACCGCCAGCAAGGTGACGATAGCGGTCAACAGGATGGCTGGTGTCGCAAGCATGATGATTTTCCCTCATCGTCCGCCGCTTTGGCTTGAAGCTGGCGGCATGCGCCTCTAGAACCGGGCCAAGCATAGGGAGTTCCCGTCATGACCGCCATCCTCGACATCACCGGCCGCGAGATTTTGGATTCCCGTGGGAACCCCACCGTGGAGGTGGATGTGCGGCTGGAAGATGGCAGCTTTGGGCGCGCCGCGGTGCCCTCGGGCGCTTCGACCGGGGCGCATGAGGCGGTGGAACTGCGCGATGGCGGCAACCGCTACAAGGGCAAGGGCGTGGAAAAGGCCGTCGCCGCCGTGAATGGCGAAATCTTTGACGCGCTGGCCGGGCTGGATGCCGAAGAGCAGATCCGAATCGACCGGGCGATGATTGCGCTGGACGGCACCCCCAACAAGGCGCGGCTGGGGGCCAATGCGATTTTGGGCGTGTCCTTGGCGGTGGCCAAGGCGGCGGCGGATGCGACGAACCTGCCGCTCTACCGCTATGTCGGCGGGCCCAAGGCCAACACATTGCCGGTGCCGATGATGAACATCATCAATGGCGGGGTGCATGCCGACAACCCCATCGACTTTCAGGAATTCATGATCATGCCGGTGGGGGCGTCCAGCTTCCGCGAGGCGCTGCGCATGGGCGCGGAAATTTTTCACACCCTGAAGAAGTCCCTGCACGATGACGGCCACAACACCAATGTCGGCGACGAGGGCGGCTTCGCCCCCAACCTGAAATCGCCGGACGAGGCGCTGAGCTATTGCGCCAAGGCGGTCGAGAAGGCGGGCTACAAATTGGGTGAAGAGATATTCTTTGCCCTGGATCCGGCGTCCACCGAATTCTTCAAGGACGGCAAATATGAGCTGGAAGGCGAGGGCAAGAGCCTGACGCCGGATGAGATGGTCAAGGTCTATGCCGATCTGTGCAAGCGCTATCCCATCGTGTCGATCGAAGACGGCATGGCGGAAGACGATTGGGCGGGGTGGAAAGGCCTGACCGACGCCGTGGGCAAGAGCGTGAACCTGGTGGGCGATGATCTGTTCGTCACCAATGTGAAGCGGCTGAAACAGGGCATCGACAAGGCGACCGCCAATGCCATCCTGATCAAGGTCAACCAGATCGGTTCGCTGACCGAGACCTTGGAGACCGTCGATATGGCGCACCGCGCCGCCTACAAGGCGGTGATGAGTCACCGTTCGGGCGAGACGGAAGATTCCACCATTGCCGATCTCGCGGTTGCCACCAATTGCGGGCAGATCAAGACGGGCTCGCTGGCGCGCTCCGACCGGTTGGCCAAGTACAACCAGCTGCTGCGCATCGAGGAGCAGTTGGGTGATGCGGCCTTTTATGCGGGACGTTCGATCCTGAGAACCTAGAGCCGTTTCGGATTGAGATGACGCGGATGCTTCCCCATCCTCACCATGGCCGGCCTCCGAGCCGGCCATCCAGAGCCGCAAACACGGTATTTACTGCCCTGGATGGGCGGGGCAAGCCCGCCCATGGTGAGTGTAAAGGTTCATTTCAATTCAAAAAGGCTCTAAGTCCGCTCAGCCACGGTCTATGTCGGCCGGGAGTTGCGGCGGGCGGCTGGCCGGCAGAGGGGGTGGCTGACCCGCTTTACCGCAAGCCCCTGCCTCGCGGCAGCGGTCGAACAGGTTGCCGCCCGTCAGTTCAATCACCATGGCATTCAATACCGGCGCGGGCCGCGTCGCCAGGAACAATGCTGCGCCGCCCAAAAAGGCCGCCACAAACCACAGCACTGCCGTCAGCCTTTGCATGGCACCAGTGTAGCGGATTTTGAGGTCCGGCTTAACGTCTTGGCCGGTTAAGTTCCTTGAATCCTTTACCCATTTTTCCTTGACGGGGCGAATCAGGGTGTGATTCGTTGGGGGCATGCGAATCAAGCGTTCGGTCACCCGCTTTTTCACCGTTTTGATTGTTCCGGCGATCTCGCTGGGGGTGGTGAGCTACTTCGGGACCTATGCCATCTGGGGCAATCGGGGCATACTGGCGCTGGAAGAGACCCAGTCCCAGCTGGGCATCCAGCAGCAGCAATTGGCCCAGCTGCAATCCAACCGGGCGCGGCTGGAGCATCGCATCGCCCTGATGGGTCCCGACGCCGATCCCGACTTGGTGGAAGAGCTGGCGCGGGTCCAACTGATGGACGGCGCCCCCAATCAGGTTGCGATTTCGCGCAACCGTCATTGATCCTTTTTCCAACTTTATTGGGCGTGTCCTGCCCGCGCGGCACGCATTTCTTTGCGCCGGGTAGCCTTCTCGCCTCACGAAGCTTTCGTTCTAGGGGCCGGAACGGCAACAAGATTTCAGGCTTTACGAACACTGTTCAGAAGTGCAGCGCAATAAAATAACAATGTCCTTGCCAAGTCGCTTTGGGCTTGCCACAACGCTTTCCAACTTGACCAAAACCAAGAAAACGGCGCTCCCAAAACATGCCCGATGCTGCAAAAAGCAATTCTGAATCCCTGAAAAAACTCTATCACGACATGCTGCTGATCCGCCGATTCGAAGAACGGGCGGGACAGCTTTACGGCATGG
>DATEEB010000123.1:0-9696 GCA_035281345.1 Rhizomicrobium sp.
GCCTTGTTCGCCACCGCCATGGGGCTTTTGGCGGCGATCCCGGCGGTGATCTTCTACAATCGCTTTGTCGCGGAGATCGGGCGCTATGTGAATTCGCTGGACGCTTTCGCGGATGAATTCTCCGCCATCCTGTCGCGCCAGTTGGACGAGAAGGCCCGCTGATGGCGGCGAGCATCCAGCACACCTCATCGCGCGGCCGGGGCCGGATGCGCCGGCGCGCCATGGCTGAAATCAACGTCACGCCTTTTGTGGATGTGATGCTGGTGCTGTTGATCGTCTTCATGGTGACGGCGCCGCTTTTGACCGTGGGCGTGCCAGTGGATTTGCCCAAGACCCGCGCCCCGGCCTTGGGCCAGGACCGCGAGCCGCTCTCCATCACCGTCCGGCGCGACGGCGTCATCTTCCTGCAGAAAGAACGGGTGCCCCAGGCCGCCCTGGTGGACAAGCTCAAGGCCATCGCTGCGAACGGCTATGATCAGCGCATTTTTGTGCGTGGCGATACCCAAGCCAATTACGGCAAGGTGATGGAAGTGATGGGCCTTTTGGCCGCATCCGGCTTCACCCATATCGGGCTGGTGACTGATGTCGTCAAGCCAAAGCCCAACCCGTAGCAAGGTGGCGGCAGTGGCCGCTGCCCGGCGCATGCGTCCCACCACGGCGCGGGGGCCGCGCTATGGCGTGGTGGGATCGGTCTTGTTTCATGGCCTGATCTTCGCCGCCGCGCTGTTCACTTTCCATCGCAATCTCGAGACACCGCAAGACAGCCACATTGTGCCGGTCGAACTGGTCACCATCGCCGATCAAACCAATGTGGCGACCCAGGCGCCGGAACCCGAAAAGATGGAAAGACCGGAGCCGGTTATTGAGCCGCCGCCCGAACCGCAGCTGCAGGAGGTCGAGCCCGCGCCCATTCCGCCGGTGCCCAAATTCGACATCGCCAAGGAAAAGCCCAAGCCGGTCGAACCCCCAAAACCCAATTTCGACGACCTCCTCAACAAGCTGACGGCGCCGGAAAAGCCGGTGCGCAACGCCAAGCAGGCGCCACGCGCCATTCCAGGCATGGGCAACAGTAATCTGATGACCGCTGATTTGATGACCGCGCTGCAGAGCATGATCTATCGCTGCTATTCGCCGCCGACCGGCGTGCCCAATCCCAACGACCTGGTCGTGACATACAGCATGACCCTCAATCGCGATGGCATGGTCGCGCGCGCGCAATTGCTGACTCAGGGCGGCAACAGCTATACCCGCGCGGGGGCCGAGGCCGCCAACCGGGCCATCTATGCGTGCCAGCCCTATCGCTTGCCGCCGGAACGCTATGATGAGTGGCGCGAGATCACCCGCATGACATTTCATCCACCGGAACAATAAGCCCACTCATTTGTTGGAGACTCGCATGAAGAAGCTTCTGATCCTGTGTGCCGCGCTTCTGGTCGCCTCTATCGCGCCGGCCGCGGCCGCGCTTCAGGTCGATATCACCCAGAGCAATCCCCAGCCCTTGCCCATCGCCATTCCCGATTTTATCGGCGATGCCCAGACCGGCGCCAATGTCGCCGGCGTGATCCGGGCCGATCTGGAACGCTCGGGCCTGTTTCGTCCCCTGGACCAGAAGGGCTTTGTCGAACGCATCACCAACATCAACACCGTGCCCAATTTCGCCAGCTGGCGCACCATCACCGCCCAAGGCCTGGTGACGGGCCAAGTGACGCAGCAGCCGGACGGCCGGTTGCGCGTGGATTTCCGCCTATGGGACGTTTATGGCGCAAGCCAGATGCTGGGACTGCAATTCTTCACCACCCCGGAAAACTGGCGGCGCATCGCCCATATGGTCTCCGACGCCATCTATGAGCGCATCACCGGCGAGAAGGGTTATTTCGATACCCGGATCGTCTTTATTTCGGAGACCGGTCCGGCGCAAAAGCGCGTCAAGCGGCTGGCCATCATGGATGAGGACGGCTTCAATCCGATCTTCCTCACCAATGGCAGTTATATGGTGTTGACGCCGCGCTTCAATCCGACGGCGCAGATGATCGCCTATATGTCCTATATCGCGGGCAAGCCCAGGGTCTATCTGTTCGATATCGAAACCGGCAAGCAGGAGGTGCTGGGCAATTTCCCCAATATGACCTTCTCGCCCCGCTTCTCGCCGGATGGCAACCGGGTCGCCCTCACCTTGGAAACCGCCGGCAATTCCGACATCTACATCATGGATTTGCGCAATCGCGCCATCCAGCGGCTGACCAGCGATCCGGGCATCGACACCGCGCCCAGCTTTTCGCCGGACGGAAAACAGATCGCCTTCGAGTCCGATCGCGGCGGCAGTCAGCAGATTTATATTATGAATGTGGATGGCTCGGGCCAGCGCCGAATCAGCTTCGCGTCTGGCCGCCATGGCACGCCGGTCTGGTCGCCGCGCGGGGATCTGATCGCCTTCACCAAACAGGATAGCAGCCGATTCAATATCGGTGTGATGCGGACCGATGGCGGGGGCGAGCGGATCATCTCGACCGGCTGGGAAGATGAGGGGCCGACTTGGGCGCCCAATGGCCGGGTCTTGATGTATTCGCGTTCCTTGCAGGGCGGCCGCGGTTCTCAGATTTGGTCGGTGGACGTGACCGGCAGAAATGAGCGGCGGGTGTTAACCCCCGGTTCAGCATCCGATCCGGCCTGGTCTCCCTTGATCCAGTAGGGCTCTTTTCCTAGAATCGGCCTAATTTCGAACGTATTCTTTGGTTCTTTTTGCCCCTTAATGCGTTTGTCGATTTAGGTGCGTTTTTATTCTTAAGCGTCGGCGCCGCCCGCACCGGCGGCCTTCGCTGCCAGGAGATTCCAATATGATGCCATTTTCCCGTCCTCTGAAATTTGTGTGCCTGTCGGCGGTTCTGATTCTGGGCGCCTGCACGCACAAGCAGGAAGCCGCGACCACCGCGCCGCCGCAGACCCCGCCGCCCGCCGCCACGTCCGCGCCCGCGCCTGTCACCTCCAGCGTTCTTCCGGGCAGCGCCGAGGATTTCCGGGTCAATGTCGGCGACACCGTCCATTTCGCTTACGACTCGTACAATATCGAGGAAGCCGATAAGGCCGTGTTGGGCCGTCAGTCCGCCTGGCTGGCCAAATATCCGGCGGTGCGCGTCACCGTCGAGGGGCATTGCGATGAACGCGGCACCCGCGAGTATAACCTGGCCTTGGGCGCGCGCCGCGCCAATGCCGTGAAGGAATATCTGGTCAGCCAGGGCGTCTCCACCGCCCGGGTCGAAACCGTTTCCTACGGCAAGGAACGCCCGATCTGCACCGAGTCCAACGAGTCCTGCTGGGCGCAGAATCGCCGCGGTACCACCCTTGTCACCGCCGGTGCGAATTCGTAATCGGTATAGCCGACAGGAAGGGGCGTGGGCGATGTCCTGCGCCCCTTTTTGCTTTCAAGGCTTCATAGAAGGTCGCCGATGAATCTCCAGCGCGTTTCGATCTTGGCTTTTGCTCTCGGTTTGGCGTGGGCGCCCTTACCCGCCGGCGCCCAGCTGTTCGGTCCCAGCGATGAGGAGATGGCGCGCGAAGCAGCCCAGGACAGCAGCCTTCAGGATTTGACCGCCCGAACCCAGCAACAGGACAGCCGCATCCGCGCGTTGGAAGACAAAGTGCGCGGGCTGACCCAAAGCCTCAGCCAGGCCACCGGCACCAATGAGGAGTTGGGGCATCAGATCCGCCTCCAGAACGACAAGATCAGCAAGATGGAACGGGATTTCGCCTATCAGCTTTGCACCCTGTCGGCGCAGCAATTGGGCGCGGGCGACTCCATCAATTGTGCCGCGGCGGGTACGGCCTCGGCCAGTGCGGCGCCTTATGCGCCGCCGCCAAGCGGTATGCGCCCCGGCGCCGCCTTGCCGCCGCTAGGCGCAGGCACCATCGATGCCTCCGGCAATGCGCCGCCGCCCGGCAATGGCGGGGCCGTGGGCGGGCGTCCGCCAGGCACCCTGGGCACGCTGCCCGCAGCCCCGCCGCTCGGCCAGGCGGTGGGCGCGGATCCGGCCCTGTACGATCAAGGGATCAATCTGATGGGACGGCTGCAATATTCCGAGGCGTCGGCGGCTTTCCGCGCCTATGCCGACGCCAATCCCAACGATGCCGATCTTTCGCCCCAGGCGATTTACTGGATCGGCAATATCAGCTTCATCCGTCAGGACTATGCCTCGGCGCAGCGCGCCTTTGCGGAAGTAATCAAAAAATACCCCAAGTCGCCGCGCGCACCGGACGCTATGCTCAAGCTGGCGCAGTCCTTTATGTCACTGGGTCAGAAATCGGAAGGCTGCACCACGCTTGCCCTTATCAGGTCCAGATATCCCAATGGCTCGCCGCAAACCCTCGCCAGCGCCGCCAATCTCCGCAAAACGGCCTGCGCCAAATAAGCTGGAGCAGGCCTTCGCCATGGCCATGGCGGAGCATGCGGGCCCGCTGGGCGCGGTCGCGGTTTCCGGCGGCGGCGATTCCCTGGCACTGATGCTTTTGCTGCGGGCTTTTGCCCAGGCCAATAGGCTTGAGCCGCCCATGGTGCTGACGGTGGATCACGGTCTGCGCGTATCCTCCGCCAAGGACGCCAAACAAGTGGCGGCTTGGGCCAGGAAAGCCGGGCTGAAGGCGCATGTGCTGACATGGCGCGGCAAAAAACCCAAAAATGGCCTGGAGGCCGCGGGGCGGGAGGCGCGCTACCGTCTGATGGGGGCGTGGCTGGCCCAGCGTGGCATCGCCACCCTGTTTGTCGGCCATAATCAGGACGATCAGGCGGAGACTTTTTTGCAGCGCCTGGCCCGCGGCAGCGGGCTGGACGGCCTTGCGGGCATGCGCGCGCGCGCGCCCTGGCCGTCGCCCGATTTTCCGCAGCTTGGCGTGGCGCGCCCGCTACTGGGTTTTCGCCGCGAGGACTTGCGCGCCTATCTCAAGGCCCAAGGCCAGGCCTGGCTGGAAGACCCGATGAACCAGGACGACAGCTTCGACCGTGTGAAGATGCGCAAAGCCCAGGCCGTTTTGGCGCAGGCAGGCCTGTCATCGCCACGCTTGGCGGCAGCCGCGGCGCATCTGGCGCGGGCGCGGGAAAGTTTGGAGATTGTCACCCAGGCTGTGCTGGTGCGGGCCGCCAAACCTTGGGAAGGCGTCGCGGGTGGTGTTCTGCTCGACTCCGCCGCTTTGGTGGCGGCGCCGCGCGAAGTGGGGCTGCGGGCGTTGGCGTCGGTTTTGATGGCGGTGGGACGGCAGACCTATCGGCCCAGATTTGAGTCTTTGGAGCGGCTTTTTGACCGGATCGCCCAGGCAAAACTTTCGGGCGGCGCCACCCTTCATGCTTGTCATATCCGCCCGCTGGGCCGGGGCAAGAAAGATTTTGCCACGTTCGATTTGGCGGTGGCGCCGGAAAGTCCAAGGAAAACCGGGAGTTCCGTTGCCTCCAGGGGGTGAAAGCTTCGGTTGCTGTGTTGCGGTAGGGCCCCAAAACTCTTAACGTTTTGCTGGCTGGCAATACGCTAAAACCATCCTATCTAATGAGGGGTGGGATTTCAGCTTCCCCGGTGATGGAAAGAAGGACGGCTCTTGAACAATCTGAGAAATCTCGCGCTCTGGATCGTCATCGCGCTCTTGCTGGTGTTCCTGTTCAATATGTTCCAGGGCACAGGTCCGCGCACGCAGATGTCGGCGCTGACCTATTCCCAATTCACCGAGCTGGTGGCTCAAAACCAGGTCAAGAAGGTCACCTTCAAGGGTGACACCGTGCAGGGCGAGATGACCAGCGGTAAGCCCTTTAGCACCACCGTGCCCAATAACGACGACACCCTGTGGCCGACCTTGAAGGCGCACAAAGTGGACACCACCGTGTCGCCTGCCGATAGCGGCATGCCGACGCTGCTCACCATCTTCATCAACTGGTTCCCCATGCTGCTGATCTTCGGCGTGTGGGTGTTCTTCCTGCGCCAGATGCAATCGGGCGGCGGCAAGGCGATGGGCTTCGGCAAATCGCGCGCCAAGCTGCTCACCGAGCGCCAGGGCCGCGTGACCTTCGAAGACGTGGCGGGCGTGGACGAAGCCAAGGACGATCTGAAGGAAATCGTCGACTTCCTGCGCGATCCGCAAAAATTCCAGCGCCTGGGCGGACGTATTCCCAAGGGTGTGCTGCTGGTCGGCCCACCGGGTACCGGCAAGACCTTGCTGGCGCGCGCCATCGCGGGCGAAGCCAATGTGCCCTTTTTCACCATTTCGGGTTCGGACTTTGTCGAGATGTTCGTGGGCGTCGGCGCCAGCCGCGTGCGCGACATGTTCGAACAGGCCAAGAAGAATTCGCCCTGCATCGTGTTCATCGATGAAATCGACGCGGTCGGCCGCCATCGCGGCGCCGGCTTGGGCGGCGGCAATGACGAGCGCGAACAGACCCTCAACCAGCTCTTGGTGGAGATGGACGGCTTTGAGGCCAATGAAAGCGTGATCCTGATCGCCGCCACCAACCGGCCCGATGTGCTGGACCCCGCGCTCTTGCGCCCCGGCCGCTTCGACCGCCATGTGGTGGTGCCCAATCCGGACTTGGCGGGCCGCGAAAAGATTCTGCGCGTGCATTTGCGCAAAGTGCCGCTGGCGCCCGATGTCGATCCGCGCACCATTGCGCGCGGCACGCCTGGTTTCTCCGGCGCCGATCTGGCCAATCTGGTCAATGAAGGCGCGCTGCTGGCGGCGCGGCGCGGCAAGCGCGTCGTCACCATGAGCGAGCTGGAAGACGCCAAGGACAAGGTGATGATGGGCGCCGAGCGCCGCTCCATGGCCATGAGCGACGAGGAAAAAAAGCTCACCGCCTTCCATGAAGCCGGTCATGCCATTGTCGCCATCAGCGTCGAAGGTTCCGACCCGATCCATAAGGCCACCATCATTCCGCGCGGCCGCGCGCTGGGCATGGTGATGCGCCTGCCCGAACGCGACCAGCTATCGCTGACGCGCCAAAAGATGCTGGCCGATCTGGCGGTGGCCTTTGGCGGCCGCCTGGCCGAGGAAATCGTATTCGGCCATGAGAAAGTCACGACCGGCGCGCAAAGCGACATCGAACAGGCCACTCGCATGGCGCGCGCCATGGTGACCCGTTTCGGCATGTCCGACAGTTTGGGCCCGATTGCCTATGCCGAAAATCAGGAAGAAGTGTTCCTGGGCCATAGCGTGTCGCGCACCCAGAACATTTCCGAAGCCACGGCGCAGAAGATCGACAGCGAAATTCATCGCATCATCGATGAGAGCTACAACCGGGCGAAGGACATCCTCACCAGCCGTCATGCCGATCTGAATGTGCTGGCGCGCGGTCTTTTGGAGTATGAAACCCTGACCGGCGACGAGATCATCGCGCTGCTTAAGGGCATTCCTCCGGTGCGTACGCCGTACGAGGATCCGGTGCTGCCGGCCCGCGGCGAGGGCACGTCGGTGCCTGTTGCGGGCAAGCCGCGTCCGGCTTCTCCCGGTCCGATCATTTCTCCTGAGCCTCAACCACGCTGACGCGCGGATCTTTTGCGTCGTGAGTTCGTCGCGCCATCGCTCATGCACGTTTTAGTGCACATCGCTCGGCGCTCCTGCTCACGCCGCAAAATCTCTCGCGCTTCGAGCATGCCATGAAGATTCTCGGAATTCTCAACATCACCAGCGACAGCTTTTCCGATGGCGGAAAATATCTGGAGCCGGGCGCGGCGATCATTCACGCTCAGGCGATGGCTGCGAGCGGTGCCGACATTCTCGACATCGGCGCGGCGTCTTCTCATCCCGATGCGCAAGCTGTCGCGCCCGAGGTTGAAATCGCCCGGCTGGAATCGGTCGTGCCGGAGCTGAAGGCGAAAGGCTTTTCTCTTTCCATCGACAGTTTCGCAGCCGAGGTGCAACGTTGGGCGTTGGCGCAGGACGTGGATTATCTCAACGACATTCACGGCTTTCCCGATGCCGCGCTCTATCCCGAGTTGGCCAAGTCGAAGGCCAAGCTGATCGTGATGCATATGGTGCAGCCCAAGGGTGTGGCCGTCCGCACGGAAGTGCCATCGGCGGAAATCTTTGACCGCGTCACTGCCTTCTTCGATGCCCGTATCACGGCTCTGGAAAAAGCGGGCATCGCGCTGGGCCGGCTGATCCTGGACCCGGGCATGGGACAATTTCTGGGCAGCGATCCGGAAAATTCCTGGATCGTCCTGCGCCGCCTGCCGGAGCTGAAAGCCCGCTATGGCTTGCCGCTGCTGGTCTCGGTCTCCCGCAAGGGCTTTTTGCGCAAGCTGGTGGGCCGCCCGCCCGTTGAAGCGGGGGCGGCCAGCCTGGCCGCCGAACTCCAGGCCGCCAGCCATGGCGCCGATTATATCCGCACCCATGCGCCCGCGCCTTTGCGGGATGGTCTCAAGGTCCTGAAAAGCCTAGGAAAGTGGTGTTAACCTCCCGCAACCACTTTGTGGTAAAACTCATCCCTCATCAGGACTATCCCGCCCATGACCCGCAAATATTTCGGCACCGACGGCATTCGAGGCCGCACCAACACCGCCAAGCTGACGCCGGAAGTGGCGCTGAAGGCGGGGATGGCGGCGGGGCGCATCTTCACCCGCGGCGATCATCGCCACCGGGTGGTGATCGGCAAGGATACCCGCCTGTCGGGTTACATGATCGAGAGCGCGCTGGTCTCCGGCTTCACCGCCGTCGGCATGGACGTGTTCCAGTTCGGTCCGCTGCCCACGCCTGCGGTGGCCATGCTGACCCGTTCCCTGCGCGCCGATATGGGGGTGATGATCACCGCCTCGCACAATCCTTTTGAAGACAATGGCATCAAATTCTTCGGCCCCGACGGACAGAAACTGTCCGATGAGGTCGAAATGGAAATCGAGGCGCTGATGGCGGCGGGCCTGGAGCAGGGGCTTGCCCCCAGCGCCAAGATCGGCCGCGCCAAACGCATTGACGACAGTCAGGCGCGTTATATCGAATTCGCCAAGCGCACCTTCCCGCGCAACCTGCGTCTGGAAGGCCTGCGCATCGTCATCGATTGCGCCAACGGCGCCGCCTACAAAGTGGCGCCGGAAGTGTTGTGGGAGCTGGGCGCCGACATCGTCACCATGGGCGTGTCGCCGGACGGCACCAATATCAATCAAGATTGCGGTTCGACCTCGCCGCAAGCCATGTGCAACAGAGTGCGTGAGGTGCGCGCCGATTTCGGTATCGCGCTGGACGGCGACGCCGACCGGGTGGTCATGGCGGATGAACAGGGGCGCATCATCGACGGTGACCAGATCCTGGCGCTGATCGCCAAAAGCTGGTCGAAGAACGAACAGCTTAAGGGCGGCGGCGTGGTGGGAACGGTGATGTCCAATGCCGGCTTGGACCGCTATCTCAAGACCTTGGGCCTGTCTTTGGCGCGCTCGCCGGTGGGCGACCGTTATGTGCTGGAAGAGATGGCCAAGGGCGGCTTCAATGTCGGCGGCGAACAGTCCGGCCACATCATTCTGTCGGATTTCTCCACCACCGGCGACGGGTTGATCGCCGCGCTGCAAATCCTGGCGGTGCTGGCGCAGGAAGGAAAGCCCGCCTCCCAGGCGGCGCATCTCTATGAACCGCTGCCGCAGATCCTGGAAAATGTGCGCTTCAAAAAGGGCTCGCCGCTGGACGATGTGAAGGTCAAGTCCAGCATCGAATCCGCCCATGCCAGACTGGGCGCTACGGGCC
>DATEEB010000124.1:0-6304 GCA_035281345.1 Rhizomicrobium sp.
CACAGGTGACACGGATACGGGTGATCAGGAAATCCGCCCGCTTAATGAAAGTGATGCCACCTGGCGCGCCGTCGCTCACGCGCGAACCGCTGACCACCACCGCTTCCACACCTTGGCCATAGGCGGTTGGCGAGACCAGCAACAGCAAGGATGCCACGCCTGTGGCTAATGTCAGTTTTCTCACGCGCGCTCCCCCCGGGATGCAATTTGCCGTTATCCTAAGCATGCCGCGGAAAACAAGAAAGCCCGGCATCGCTGCCGGGCTCCTTGTTGCGATAGAGGATCGCGATTTCTGACTTTTTGTCGCCCTTTTCTTTGGTCGCTCCGGCTTTCGCCTACGCTCCTTTTAATGGTCGCGCCGGACGGGCCCTGCACGGTTGCTCGCGCAACCGCTCCGGGTCGCCGGTCGCTCCTAGGCCGCTTTCTTGGTCAGCATGCCTTCGACGCGCTTGACCGCGGTGGGCTCGTCGGTCTTTTCGACGGCGGCGACTTCGCGCGCCATGCGGGCCAATGCCTTTTCGTATAGCTGACGTTCGGAATAGGACTGTTCGGGCTGGCCGCCGGCGCGGTGCAGGTCGCGCACCACTTCGGCAATCGACACCAGATCGCCGGAGTCGATCTTGGCTTCGTACTCCTGGGCGCGGCGCGACCACATGGTGCGCTTGATGCGGGCGCGGCCTTTGAGGGTGTTGAGCGCGCCGGCCACCACTTCGGGTGAGCTGAGCTTGCGCATGCCCACGGTCTTGGCCTTCATGGTGGGCACACGCAGGGTCATCTTGTCCTTCTCGAACTCGATGATGAAAAGCTCCAGCTTTACGCCGGCCACTTCCTTTTCCTCGATGCCGGCAACCTTACCCACGCCGTGGGTGGGATAGACCACATGGTCATTGGCCTTGAACTCGTGCTTCTTGTTGGAGTTGGCCGGAACCTTCTTGGCCGGGGCTGCAACAGTGGTCTTTGGAGGCGGAGTCTTAACGGCGGTCATCTTCTTTTCCTGTATGGACAAATACGGGGTCATCCACCGGTGGGGCGCCGGTTGGCGACATTTGTCCCGCGTCTCTGAACAATGAAGACCGTATCACGGATTTCACAAAAATGAAAGAAAAAACCACGCCATCCCATTGATTTGGCGTCATTTATTCTGCTCATCCCGAAAGGGCAGCCAATTCAACCCTTTGTGGCGGTTGTTCCGCCTACAGAACACAGCCGGAACGGGTGTTGTCCGATTAAGAACCGGAACCTGGATTGGGGCTGAAGAACTTCTCAAACTTGTCCGGCACGCCCTGCATCTCCTTGGCGTCCGCCGGCGGCTCTCCCTTTTGGGAGATGTTGGGCCAGGATTTGGCATATTCGGCATTCACCGACAGCCACTTTTCCAGGCCCGATTCGGTATCGGCCTTGATGGCCTCGGGGGGGCACTCCGGCTCGCAGACGCCGCAATCGATGCATTCGTCGGGGTGGATGACCAGCATGTTTTCGCCTTCGTAGAAGCAGTCCACCGGGCAGACTTCGACGCAGTCCATGAACTTGCACTTGATGCAGGCTTCGGTGACGACATAGGTCATGAGGGCAGGCTCCAGGCGGCAAAACGCCAAATCAAACGGGGCCGTGCTTACGGTGCGTTGGCCTCAGAGGCAAGAGTATTGAGGCCGCAGGATTTGCGAATAGTTCGCAACTACTCCAGGGGTTCGTAAAGGGCCTGGGCTTCCTCCGCTGGGCCGCGCTTTTCCGCCAGCCTTAAGACCCGTACCGCCATTACCCGAGCCCCCTTGCTCAAAGTGAGGATGTCCCCCGGCTTCAGCGCATGGCCGGGCCTGTCCAGCTTGGCGCCGTTCAGCCGGATTCGTCCCGCGGCGGCGGCGGCCTGGGCCAGCGCCCGTGTGCGATAGAAGCGGGCATGGAACAGCCATTTGTCCAGACGGCATATGACTGGGCAATTCATCGCAAGCGCAGCGCCGCAAGTCCCGCGAATGGCGAATGGGGATTGGGCGGCGCGGCAGGCTTTTGCGGCTTGGCGGTTTCGGGTTTGCGCGCTTTTTGCGGGGCGCGCCGCCATACCGGCTTGGCGCCGGCCACCTCCACCGCGCGCCAGCCCAGGGCGTCCAGCACATCGCAGGCTTCCTCTTTGCCGGAGCCCAACAGAGACACGAGCTTGGTCTGAATCGTTTGCGCATCGGTGCCTGACGACAGGGCTTGTTCGAGCTCGTCTTCCAGCCGCTCCAGCATGTCGAAACGGATGGCGCGGCCGGCCAAGACTGCAAAGCCTGCGGCCTGCAGCGGCGCGGTGTCATAGCCTTTGTCCAGCGCGAAGGAGGTCAGTCCCGGCGCGGGCGGGGCAGGCGGGGGCTCTTTTTTGGTCCACACGCCCCACAACAAAGTCAGCAAGGCGGCGGCATCGGGGCGCAGCAGCTTGGGCAGATAGATGGTGTGCCGTCCGAACCACACACCGAAAGGACGAAGCGCCCGCACCAAAGGCCCAAGCTTTTCCGGCAAGGAAAGCGCGGCGCGGTCCAACGCCGCGAAATTCTCCGCCAATTGATGGGCGATACCGCGCGCTTGGCCAGGCAGTGCGCTTTGGGTTCCTGTCTTGGCCTCGGCGGCATCGCGCAACGCCAGCAAGGGACCCAGCTTTGCGGCGATGCGCGCGGCCACCCAGTTTTGTAACCGTTCCTGCAGAATGCCGGTTTTCACATGGTCATCGGCCAATATTTGCACAGTGGGCGCCAGCGGGGACGCAGCCGCCGCCAGCCGCGCCACGATGGCGCCATCCCACCACAGCTTGCCATGCTCGCTCAATGTAATGGCGCTGTCTTCGGCGCTTGCGAGCGCCAGGCTGCGGGCGGCAATCTCGCTTTCCAACCCCTTCATAGCCGCGGCGCGCAAGGTGCGGCCATGGATGCCCCCGGCGCGCACAGCGCCATTTTCATCGAGCGTGCGCGGGTCCGGCACAAAGCGAAAGCCTTCCAATTTGCCGATCGCCTCGCCGCCAATGGACACCCCGCCTGCTTCATCCAATGACAGAGACGCAAATTCATCGTCACGCAAATGTTTCATCAGCACCGATGTGCGCCGATCGATGAAGCGTTGGGTCAATCGCTCATGCAGGGCGTCCGACAGCCGGTCTTCCACGGCACGGGTGATGCCTTGCCAATGCGCGCCGTCGCGCGTCCAGCCCTGGCGATGGGCGGCATAGGTATAGGTGCGAATCTGCGCCAGCCGGCCCGACAAAGTGGCGACATCGCCTTCGATCACATCGGCGCGGGCGATCTGGCGCGACAGCCAGTCATCGGGGATGACGCGCTGCCCACTGCTCAGGAACAAGAAAATGTTTTTGACCAGCTTCACATGCTCATCGGTGGAGAGCTTGTGGAAGTCCGGCAATTGGCAAACATCCCACAGCTTGGCGACCGTTTCGCGGGCCTTGGCGATGGCGGCGACGTCTTCATCCTGCGACAAAATTTTCAGCGCCACCGCATCGCTGGCGGGCCGCGCCCGGGTCAGGCCGCGTTCCGGTGGCGGCGTATCCAGACTTTCGTTCAGGGCGGCGAGACTTTTGAAGTTCAATGCGCCATTGCGCCATTGCAGCACCCGCACGGGATCATAGCGGTGGCTTTCCACCCGCTGCACCAACTCTTCCTCGAAGGGCCCGCAATCGGCGGTGACGCCGAAGGTGCCGTCATTCATATAACGCCCCGCCCGGCCGGCGATCTGGCCGATTTCGTCGGGCCGCAAGGAACGCAGCCGCGCGCCGTCGAATTTTTCCCGCGCGGCGAAGGCGACATGGTCCACATCCATGTTCAGGCCCATGCCGATGGCGTCTGTCGCCACCAAAAAATCCACATCGCCCGATTGATAGAGTTCCACCTGGGCGTTGCGGGTGCGCGGCGACAAGGCGCCCAGCACCACCGCGGCACCGCCGCGCTGGCGGCGGATCACCTCGGCGAGGCCATAGACATCCTCGGCGGAGAATCCCACCACCGCCGAACGCCGCGGCAGGCGGGTGAGTTTTTTCGCGCCCGTATAGGCCAGATCGGAAAAACGCGCCCGGCTGATGAACCAGGCCTTGGGAATGAATTTCTGGATGATGCCGCGCATGGTGTCGCTGCCCAGAAGCATGGTCTCTTCCAGGCCGCGCGCATGCAGCAGGCGGTCGGTGAAGACATGGCCGCGCTCGGGATCGGCGCAAAGCTGAATCTCATCGATCACCAGACAGGCGACCGGAATGTCCAGCGGCATGGCCTCGACGGTGCAGACATAAAAGCGCGGCGCCTTGGGAAGGATTTTTTCCTCGCCCGTGATCAGCGCCACCTCATGGGGACCGCGCAGCTTGACGATGCGGTCATAGACCTCGCGCGCCAAAAGGCGCAGCGGCAGCCCGATCATGCCGGATTTGTGCGCCAGCATGCGCTCGATGGCGAAAAAGGTTTTGCCGGTGTTGGTGGGCCCCAAGACCGCGGTCACTTTGGGGGCAGGGGCGCCGTTTTTGTGCATGGCCGCTAGATTGGGGAGGGGGATGCCGGACGCAAGCAGAAAGGGGTTGCACGGATTGAATTTTCTGTCCTGCCGGCCCGGGCCCGCGGCGTGACGGTCTTCGGCACAAGCAACTGTGGATGCCGCTCAGCAAACCAGTACGTAAACGGAACAATTACAGTCCGAATCGCTAACCAAATTAATATCTGCCTTTGTTCTCATACATTTAGCCGGACTCCTGTCCCGGAAGACCACCATATCTAGTGGCAGACTCGACCAATCGGGCTTTGTCTGGCGCCGATGACTCTATTCCGTACCCTGATGAAATCGAGGGCAAAGTGACAGTTTTCTGTCAGGACTTGAAACCCTTGGGCGTCTGGCCGTCCACTTTCACGGCATTGGCCAGGATCGCCAGCACGCCATATTTGGTGTCAGCCCAAATCCGCACCGGCACCACATAGTCGCGTCCCGCGACGGCGCTGGGCAGGGTGACGAACCAGGCGTGGATCACGGGAAACTTCTCGTTCTCCTTGAGCACGCGCGGACGGAAACCCGCGATTTGGCGATAGCGCACATCGCATTGAATGGCTTTGCCCTGATACAGGCCGCTGTCCATCCGCACATCCACGTCTTTGATCTTGGTCACTTCGATGTCGTACCGGCGGCGGCCGTCAAACACCGGCGCGGTGATGGCGCAAGGATTGCCCGGTTGCGCCGCCACGCCGCTGAAAATCGAGGTTATCGCGCTCAGCGGGTCCAGGGTGTTGCGGGTGTCTTCCGGCTTTACTTCAAAGCCGGTGGTGGAATAAGCGGGCTCGGCATAGAGCTTGGGCGATGCATCCTCATAGCTCAGCGACACTTCCTGCTTTCGCCCGGTTCGCCCGGTATAGAAACTGTCGTAGAGCGTGGGCATGAAATTCTTCGCGCCCATTTTGCCGGTCGAGGTCGCCTGGATTTCCGATTGCCAGAAGGCATTGATCACGCCGGAGGTCTGAAGCGTGGACACAACATGATATTCGCTGCCGCGCAGGGTGGCGTTCAAGCCCATCTGACCCATGGTGATGCCCCCCGCATAGAGCGTCATGCCCATTTCCAGGCGCGAGGCCGGCTGGCTGGGGCCCTCCGCCCCCGCGCCGCCGGCGGCCAGGGCGGGGCCGCTTCCGGTCATGACGGTCAAGGCAAGCAGCAGGGCTGTGGCGAGAGCTCTGTTTTTCATGGGCCGTCCGACTTTAAGAGGCTCGAAGAGGACTGATTATATTGGTGGTTTTGGGCAAAGGGGAAGTTGACCTTTGTTAACGGCGCCCGGCAGTTCCGCCTTGACCTAAGAGCCTGATTTGCCTATGAACCCCGCTCTTTTGCGGGGAAAACCCGTCGAAATTCTACGAGAATCGTGAGAACCGCCCATGTCCCGCCGTTGCGAATTGACCGGAAAAGGCACCCAGGTTGGCCACAATGTCAGCCATGCCAACAACAAGACCAAGCGGATCTATCGTCCCAACTTGCAGACCATCGCCTTGGCCAGCGAGCTGCTCGGCAACAGCTATAAGCTGCGGATTTCGATGAACGCGTTGCGCTCCGTGGACCGCAATGGCGGGCTGGACCCCTTCATCCTGAAGTCCAAAGACAGCGTGTTGTCGCCCAAGGCCCTGCGGCTGAAGCGCGCGATTGCCAAAAAGGCGGCCGCGAAAGCGGCCTAGGGTCTGTACTCAATAAGATTCCCTGAATTGAGGGATTGTGATTCAAGTTCTCCGAAGGTGATTTGGAGGCTTGAATGGCCAAGCAAGTTTATTGGCTGAGCGAGGCTGAATGGCGGCGGATCGAGCCACTTTTACCC
>DATEEB010000125.1:0-17346 GCA_035281345.1 Rhizomicrobium sp.
GCGCTACGCGGCAAGGACGCCAAGATGGACGGCCATGAAGGCTATATCGAACACGGCCTGGCGGATCAGATCTTGAAAACGTTGGACAAGCTTACGGCCAACGGCCCTGAATTCAACGCTGCCGCCAAGGTTCTCAAAGAGTTGATCGTGCATCATGTCCAGGAAGAAGAGCGCAATATTTGGGCGCAGGTACGAGAAAATTTCTCGGACGAGCAGCGCGAGCAGATGAATCGCGAATTCCTGGCGGCCAAAAAGAAAATCCGGATTTCCTGACTGCCCTGGCCGGCATATCGCTCAAAAGCCGCCCCGTCTGCGTGTTTCGAATCTGTCAGGCATGAACATGTATGGCGGGGTTGCGGGATAAGCGGCGTAGCGCGAGCTTACGAGCTCGACACCGCGCCGGACCGGCGTGGAGATGTCAGGCGGCGCAGAATTTTCCGGCTGAGGCTCAAGGCCATGCTTTCTGGCGCTTGCGGCCGTCCGCAAGCGAACCAAAGCGCGAATTGTACTGCAATCAACAAGGCGCCACCCGTTAGCAATACGCCGCTGAATCGCACCAGCACCGGAAGATTCAGGGGGGCGGAATGCGGCCATAGCCATGCGACTGCGCCTGCCATAACGACGCTGGACAAGATGGTGCGCCAAGTGACGCGCAAAATGTCGGCCGCCCGCAGATTGATGGCGGCTGGGACGAAACCGTTCCAAACGAACATGTTCAGGAAGGCGGATGCCATCAAGGCCGCGCAGGCCGCTTCTATGCCGCCCCAGCGTCCCGCCACGATCACGGCTGGGACGCGAATGGCGAGCGTGGCCGCCAGGACCAGGATAAGGGACTTTTGACGGTCCAAAATCATGTAGAGCGCGCCGGGGAAATGGGCGATAGAGTCGAATAGCGCGTATAGCGCGCAATAGGCCATCAGGGGCGCGGCTGCGGCCCATTTGGCGCCGAGGAAAATATCGGTGACCGGCTGGGAGAGTACCGCGATGCCTACAGACAGCGGCGTGACAATGGCCGCCAGCAGCCCCAAATTCTCCAGATAACTTCGGCGCATCAGTTCCGGCGAATGGCTGACGCGGGCATAGCCCGCGGCGGCGGGATCGCGTATGGGCGCGCCAATTTCGCTGGCAGGCAAGGATCCTATCTGGTTGGCAATTTGATAAAGCCCGATGCCCGAAGGCCCCGCAATGCGTCCCAGCACAAACATGATCATGGAGCCGTCCACCACCCAAAGCGTGTTGGTGACGATCAGCCATTTGGAGAAATGAAAAAACCCTCTCCATTCGGAAAGGTCGAAGCGCGGTCGGTACGGACGCATCCTGTAACCCAGGGGAAGCATCAGCAGCCGCGCCGCCGCGGTCCCAATCACCAACGCCCAATAGTTGCGCAGCAGATAGGCCGCCGCCAGGCCAATGACGAAGCCGGATAGCTTGCCCGCCAGCTGAT
Source organism: Rhizomicrobium sp. (assembly GCA_035281345.1). Classification (GTDB taxonomy): domain Bacteria; phylum Pseudomonadota; class Alphaproteobacteria; order Micropepsales; family Micropepsaceae; genus Rhizomicrobium. The sequence goes on from DATEEB010000125.1 coordinate 1,445, forward strand.
AGATGAAGACACGATCATAGCGGAATTCCCGCTGATACTCGACCAGCGCAATATTCTCGAAGCTCTGCAGGAATATGATGACAGAAAGCGCCAGAACCACGGCGATCAGCCGCTGGTCATGAACGAAGTCCGAAAGAAAGGGCGCGCTGGCGGCTAGGATCAAGGCAAAGACGAGCGCGCGCAGGATGCCCAACGTCCAAGCGGTGTCGAAATGCGCTTTGGTAGGCTTGGGCATGCGCAATAGGGCGATTTGAAGCGAAAGCTGGCTGAGTGTTTCCAGCATCGCCGAAGCGCCGGTGACAAGGCCGAACAGGCCAAAATCGCTGGGCGAAAGCAGGCGGACCAGAATGAGCGTGCTGACGATACCCACCAGCCGGAAGCACAGCCGCAAAAGCACCATGAAGGAGGCGCCCGTGATGACGCCCCGCCTTACGGTGGATAGATCGATCGAATCGCCGGCTGGCTGGTCCAAGGCTGCGCCATGTGTGTTTGCCCAGCGAAGCTATATCGGACCTTTAAAGGAACTCTAAACCTATTTTCGCCAAGGGGCCGTCATGGGCGGTAAAGGTGCTATCCTGGCGGTCTTTCGACGCGCCTTTCTTTTTTAAGATTTTCCGTCTCGGCGTCATAGATGGCCGATGGCGTCGACATCTTGCCGTGCAACTGGTTGGTGAAGAAGTCGAGATACTTGTCCAGTTCCGCCAAAATCCTGTCGGTATCCGCACGCGTATTGGAATAGGGCGTGAATCCGGGTTGCAGAGATGAGCTGTGAAAGCTGAGGGTGAAATAGCGGCAACCTTTTGCCAAAAGAACACGGGTTAGCCCGATCATTTCGGCAGCCGAATAGGCCTCGGGAGAAAGCCGGACGCGCGCCAACAGCCCCAGCTTGTGCAGCGCGCCGCGGTAGCGGGTTTTTTCCAGCCAGGTGGTTTCCGACAGCCGCCACAGCGGCGTGCCGATGGCGCGCAGCAGGCCGACGAAGCCGCTGGTGGTGGGAAGCTCCAACAGTTTGCGGGAATGCCCGAACCAATAGGGCGATGCGCTGAAGGAGGAAAAATCCGGTCCGCCTTCGCCGCTATAGTTGAAGGTTGGGGCCACGCTGAGATCCACGTCAAAGCCCGCTTCCTCTATCAGACGCAGACTTGCGCGGCTTATGCCATAGCGGCCCGCCTTATAGGCGCGCGGTTTGATGCCGAAGGTGCGCTTCACCGCACCCAGCAGATGCTCCAGTTTCTGTCTCTCGAGATTGGCCGAGAGATTGCCCGGAAAAGCATGCCAACTGTCTTTTGGCTCGACCAAGGGCGGGGTCGTCCAGGGTTGAAGGTGCACGCCGACTTCGGCGCCCCTCCCGATGAACCCCTTGATCGTCGCGGCGCTTTCCGGGTTGGAAACGACAGGGAAGTCCACAACATAACAGGGTCGCAAGCCGTGGCGCTCGAAAATGGTTTGCGCCCGGTCCAGCTGTTCGATGGAATGGACGGAGCCTTCATCGGCCCCCACGCCGGCGGACCACAGAAATTCCGACTCGGTATCGATGACGGCGATCAATGTCGGCTTGGGCGCCGATTGATCGATCAAGCGCATGCCGGCCCGTGCCGGGCCTGGCGCAAGGGTGCTGCACCCCGTCATCAGGGTGGGATCGTGCGTGGCGCCGGACGGGGATGCGAATGATGTCAGGGACTCGTAAAGCGAGACATAGCGCTTGGCCAGATCGGGCAGTTGAAAACCCTCCTCCACCCGCTTTCTCGCCCGGGAGCCCATCTCTTGGCGCAGCGCCGGGCTGGCGATGAGCGCCTTTAGGCACGAGACAAAATCCCCGTCGCGGGTAAACAAATAGCCCGAAACGCCATGCTCGATGAACGTGTCGGTGACATCGTCAATATAGCGGGAAACCACCGGAAGTCCGAAGGACATGGCCTCAAGCAGCACATTGCCGAATCCCTCGCTGTAGGAGGCAAAGGCGAACAGGTCCGCCGCCAGATAATAGCGCCCCGGATCGTCGGTATAGGGAATATGCGTGATGCGGCCGCGCAAGGCTTTCTTGTCGATGTATTTGAAAACTTCATCGCCATATTCCGGCTCTATGGCCGGCCCCACCATCATCAGGCGCAGGTTGGGATTGCCGGAGGCCAGTTCGGCGAAACTTTTGACCAGGGGGAGAACGCCTTTTCGCGCGGAAATCGATCCAACGTACAAAATCACCGTTTCGTTCGGTGGAATGCCGAGTTCGCGCCGCAGGCGCTCCTTGTCTTGAGTGCCGCAAAGCGCGGGCAGGGTCACGCCTTGCGGGATGACCGTGGCTTTGTCCTCGCCGACCCACCGGCTTTTCCCCGAATAGAGGCGCGGGCTGATGCCCACGAAATGGTCTATGCCCCGCAAAAGCCGCTGCGCCAAAAGGCGGAAGGAAGGACGGTAACGCGACAACATCTCGTCGGCGCTGTCTTCCAAGGTGGAGGAATACACCACTTTCAGCCCCAGAAAGCGGGCAAGCCAATAGCTCAGGAAGGTCCGATCGACATGGGAATGGATATGCAGAATGTCGAAGTTGGCGGCATTTTCCCACAGCCAGCGCGCCAAGGAAAAGTCCTGCCGTTCGCCGCTGCCGCCGGTCAGGTAGTGGACCGGAAAATCGGCGGCGGTCTGGGGCGGCGTTGGGGTTTCAAACACGACAACCGTATGGTCCGTGCCCAATTGCGCCATCAAAGGGATCAGCCGCTCATAAAAAATGCCGTCGCCCGTGAAGTCGGGGCGAAAACGGCGATAGAGATGGGCAATGCGTATCCGGCTCATGGCAATCGGTATCTTGGCGTTTTTAAGGGGCGAAACTGGGTAGGGCGCTGGTTATGAATCCGCGATAGGTGGGGACCAGTGCGTCGGGAAGCCGCGCAGCGCGCGACGCCCGCAAGGCACTGACTTGCGCCTGATAGGTGTCCGGATCCGGCTTTGACGCAATGGTTTTGATGGTCAAAATGATGTCCTCATCGTCCTGGCAGAGATACCCTATATCGCCGAACTCGCGAAAAAATTGCTGGGTCAAAGGTATCCGTGTCGCAATGACAGGCTTTAAAGCAGCGACCGCGTCCAAAAAAGTGCCGCTGGCCGAAAGGCCATAATAGCGCTCCTTGAGCGGGAAGATGACATAGTGCAGGCGGCTCAGGCGGGCCAAGAAATCCGGCCGCGTCAATTGCTCCAGGGACGGGGGCTCTTCCAGAAGGCCGTATAGGGAAAGATCAGCCCCCGGCCGGGCGCTGCCGATGTGATGAAAGCGAACCGTATCGCCCAAGTCTTGCTTCACGCGCTTGGCGATCTCCAGGAACGAACCCATGCCTTTTTCTTCGCTGCCCAGCCCCACCAAACCGACGCGCAAGGGCAATTCCAAGGTGACATCGGCCGGGGCGTGGCCCTGCATCGCAATCGGATGCGGTAGGACGTCCGTTGCTTGCGCTGTGGCGGGGCTCAGCTCGGCCAGCTTGTCCCGGATGAATTGCTCCAGAACCAGGTAGCGCAGACGGCCATGATAGTTTTTGGCCAGGGCCGATTTCAGATCCAGTGCGCGCCGGATGGGATCGCTGTGCCGCCAGGCCGTGACTTCATTCAGGTTGCCGTGCAGCTGCGCCTGGATGAAGGTCTTGCCGCGCCGCAAGCGCGACAGCAAATCGGCGGCGAAGATGGCGGTGGACGTCGCGGAAAGGAGAATAAGGAGGCACTCTTGCGATGACGATGTCTGCGCAAAGGCCCGGCGGATGATCCCCATTTCCGAAAATAGCCGGGTGGCAGATACGATGTGGGGTCGGTGCAGGTAATGCGGGCTCAGCTGGATGGGATGAAATTGCGCTGTGGCATTGGTTTGCGCGCTAAGGATGGTCTGCAATTCTTTGAGATGCGCCGCTTCCGCGAATATATGCAGGGGCTGCTCGGGAAACGCCGCTTTGACGATATTCAACAGAATGGCGTTGCCAGGCGCGTGAATCCTGCCCGTCCAAGTCGGCTCAATGGCCAGTATCATGTGGCTCCCCGCCGGGCTTTGGCCCGTACTTCATGACCGGCATACTATCAACTGGGTTAAGGAAAACGTTCCGCTGGTCCGACGGCATTCTGATTCTTTGTCACTCAGTCTACGACCCCGTCAAAGCCTAATCCGGCGCCCCAATACTGCTGGGGCCTCTATAAAAAAACCAATTTTTATATAACCTTAGGCATAGGTTTGGGAAACAGGCTGGGGACATAGTGTGAGGCTGGAAAGCTACGCAATTGCGGCTGCGCCCCCCGGCGTTCGTTTGCTGTTTGAGGGCGCGGCCCACCCCGAGGGGAGCTGGGATTGGTTCGAAATTCTGGCCGCCACCACTTTGGCGGGGGGGGAGGAAGCTGTCATTCTGGCGCTGATGGACGGCGAAGGGCGGGCCGTGGCGGCGATTCCCGTTGTCAGCGTGGGCGGCCGGGTGATTCGGGGTCTCACCTCACCCTTTACCACCCTTTTTTTTCCGCCCTTGGGCGGCGATGACATGGCGCGGATGTTGGGACGGTTTTTGACGGCAAAGGCCAGCGGCCTGTTGCGTTTGGATTGCTTGGGCGGTGGCGCGGCCCAGGCGTTGCAGGAAGGCTTGGCGGCGGGCGGAATGGTCACGGCGCGCTTTCGGCATTTCGCCAATTGGTTCGAAGAGATTGACGATTTTTCGCTCTATTGGAACGGTCGGGGCTCCCGGTTGAAGGCGACGGTCAAAAGAAAGGGCGCGGCGCTGCAGCGCTCATCCGCTTTGGAGTTCGAACATGTGAATCTGACCACCGACTGGCAAAGAGGGGCTGAGATCTATAACGGGATTTACGCCAAGAGCTGGAAGCCGGCGGAACCGCATCCGTATTTTGTGGACACGCTGCTGGAAAGGCTTGGTCCCAGCGGGACGGCCAAGCTTGCGATTGCAAGTATCGATCGTAAACCCGTTGCGGCGCAAATCTGGATGGTGCGCGGTGCGGTCGCGACCATCTTCAAGCTGGCGCACGATCCCAAATTCGACCGGCAATCGCCCGGCACGCTGCTGATGCATTGGTTTTTGCGCGAGCTTCACGAAAAAGACGGCATACGTCATGTGGATTTCGGCAGAGGGGACGATGTTTACAAGCGGGAGTGGTTGCATCATTGCCGGGACCGGTTGGGTATTCTGGCGGCCAATCCACGATCTGTTAGGGGATTTCTGACCATAGTCTTTGACATTCTGCCGTCCAAGCTCGGCAGATTTCTCCGTCGCACCGGCGAACCCCGCATCAACAGCGATCGTGCAGCATGACGACACCGTTTCTGATCTGGGGACATGAAGCGGCGTTCGCCGCTTACGCCCTATTTGCGATCGTCGTCGCCATCCGCAGCTCGCGCACCGTGCATGCCGCTCTTTTCCTGGCCGTGATGGTGACCACCGCGGTCTGGGCGCAGTCCTTCGTGGCGGTCTATCTGGGTTATGCGCCGGTATGGCTGGACGGGGTGGCCAGCGCCGTTCGCGATGCCGCGTGGCTGGCGCTGGCCTTGGCCCTGATGCGGCGGCATGCCAGCGATACAGGCTATCTGCGCGTTCTTGCGGCCGTCGCCGCCATTCTGGTGATGGCGCAACTGGTCCTGGCCATGGACTATCTGATGTTCGGCGTGATCGCCGGGGTGCGCATTGACGCGACGCTGGTTCGCATAGCGGTCACGATCCTGGGCTTTGTCGCCGTGGAAAATGTGATGCGCAACGCCTCCCGGGGCGAGGTGTGGGCGTTGAAGCACTGGGCGATCGGCTTTGCGGCTGTGCTGGTGCTGCAGTTGATGTCGCGCGTTCCCGAATTTCTGACTCACCGTCCCGAAGTCAGCTTGGCCGTCGCCAGTCCCTTGGTCTATCTAATTGCCTTGCCTTTCTTTGTCGTCAGTTCGACGCGGCTGCCGCAATTGAAGGTCCGCGTTCATTCCTCGCGGACCTTTGTCTTTCATTCCGCAACCCTGATCGCGGTCGGAATCATGCTGCAGGGTATCGCCCTGGCAGCCTGGTATGTGCGCACCTACGGCGGATCGAACGGCACCGCGCTGGCGGTCCTGGTGGGGTTTGGCGGTGTTGCCGCCGTCGCGGCCGTTTTGGTGTCCGAGGGCATTCGGTCCCGCCTGCGCCATTTCATCAACGAGAACTTCTTCAGTCTCAAATACGACTATCGGGTAGAATGGGAAAAAGCGATCCGCGAGCTGGCCGGCAATCAAAGCCAGGACACGCCCGCGCGGGTGCTGCGCATCTTGTGCGATTTGATGGATACCTCAGGCGGAGCCATCTGGTTGTTCCGGGAAAGCTGGCGTCAATATATGCCTCTTGCGAAGTTGGGCGGTTCCTCGGTGATTTCGCCCGTGCCGGAAGACGATCCGCGGATTGAGGTCTTGCGCTCAGGAGAAGATTCTTTCGTCCGTTTTGAGGACGACGAAAAATCGGACGCCAATTTCGCGCCCTGGCGGAAATTTGTCGAAAATGCCTGGATCGTCGTGCCCCTGCGGCACCGTTCGGCGGTGGCGGGTTTTGCCATTCTCAACAAGCCGCGCGCGCCGCAAACCTTGGATTGGGAAGATCAAAACTTGCTGCGGCTGGTGGCCATGCAATTGGCGGCCTATCTGGTGCAGGAAGAAACCGCGCAGTCTTTGGCCGACGCCCGACAGCTGGAGGATTTCAACAAGCGGTTTGCCTTTGTGGTGCACGACATCAAGAACACCATCGGTCAGTTGCGCCTTCTGGTGACCAACATCACCAAATTCGGGGATGTCAAAGAGTTCCGCGAGGATATGGTGGTCACCCTGGGGAACTCCGTGGAACGTTTGGAGGGCATGCTCAAAGGCCTGACGGCGGTCGGTTCGCAGCGGCCTATCCGCGGCGCCGAGCACCAAGTCATTGAATTTGTTGATTTTCTTGAGAAATTTACCAAAGAGAAATGCGTTCTGGGGCACAATGTTGCTTTAAATGTAAGCCTTTCAAATACTTCACCGGTACAAACCGATTTCGACATTTTGCATCGCGTCCTCGAACATGTTGTTTCCAACGCGCTTGAAGCCAGTGCCGAGGAAACCGCCGTCACCCTTCATGTGACGACCGCCAAGGACATGATTCATATCGTAATCTCAGATAAAGGGTCGGGCATGACTCAGCAGTTCATTACCGAGGAGCTTTTCAGGCCGCTAAAGACCACCAAGCGCGGAGGCTTCGGGATCGGGGGCTATCAGGTCCGCGAACTGATGCGCGATTTGGGCGGCGACGTTACGGTGGAAAGCACGGTCGGTGTGGGAACCAACGTCACACTTTCCTTACCACTCGCATCCCATTAGCGGCATCATGAAAAAGTCTTCCGCCGAATCCGCACCCGCAGCACAACAGGTCGAGCATCGCGTCCTGTTGGTGGAGGACGATGTGGGGCTTCAGAAACAAATGCGCTGGGCTTTGTCGCCGCATGCCGTCGAGGTGGCGGGCAGCCGCGCCGAGGCCTTGACAAGGATTTCGACCTCAAAACCGTTCCATGTGGTGGTTTTGGACCTGGGCTTGCCGCCGGACGAGAATGGCGCCAGCGAAGGCCTCAAGGCGTTGGACGAGATATTGAACGCCGCGCCGCGGACCAAGGTCATCGTCGCCAGCGGCAATGTCGATCGCGCCAACGCAATTCGGGCGGTGGCGCAAGGCGCCTTCGACTTCATTGCAAAACCGATCGACAGCGATGTTCTCAAGATCATCATCGACCGTGCCGTGCGCATGCGCGAGCTGGAAGAGGAAAATAAGAACTTGCGGGAAATGTCCACCCGCGGCGCCGACGGGCTTATTTTCGGCTCGGAACGGATGGGCCAGATCGCGCAGGTCCTCGACCGGGTGGGCCCGATGGATGTCAGCGTCATGCTGATCGGCGAAACCGGTACCGGCAAGGAAGTCATGGCGCGGGCGCTGCACCGCTTGTCGCCGCGCAATGCGCAGCCCTTTGTCGCCATCAACTGCGCGTCCATTCCGGAGAATCTTCTGGAAAGCGAATTGTTCGGACACGAAAAGGGCGCTTTCACCGGCGCCGTGAAGCGCACCCACGGCAAATTCGAAATGGCCGATAACGGCACGCTGTTTTTGGACGAAATCGGCGACATGCCGCTTGCGCTTCAGGCCAAGCTGCTGCGTTTCCTGCAGGAGCGGCGCCTGGAACGGGTGGGCGGGCGCGAATCCATTACCGTCAATGTGCGGCTGGTGACGGCGACCAACCAGAAACTCGAAAAGCTGATTGCCGAAGGGCGTTTCCGCGAGGATCTTTATTACCGCATCAATGACGTTCGCATCGACCTGCCGGCCCTCAAGGACCGTGACGGAGACGCGGTGCTGTTGGCGCAGTATTTCCTGAACGGATTCAACAAAATCTATTCCAAGCATATTTCCGGCTTCACCGAGGATGCGTTGGGCGCGCTTTCGGCGCATTCCTGGCCGGGCAATGTCCGGGAACTCGAAAATCGCGTGAAACGCGCGGTGATCATGGCGGAGAGCAAGCGGATCACCGCACAGGACCTGGACTTGGGCGATGTCAAGGCGGGTGAGCGCGATCTGAATCTGCGCAAAGAGGTGGCACGGGTGGAAAAGCGGCTTGCCGCGGAAGCCCTGGCGCTTTCGGACGGCAACATTTCCAAAGCGGCCAAGCTTTTGGGCGTCAGCCGGCCACATTTTTACAGTCTGATCGGTCATAGCTAAATCCTTCGGGGGTCCCCAGTGAACAATCCTATCGTGCTGCATTCCAAGGCTTGGCGCGTGGCCCTTTCGAGCGTGGTGGCGGGAATTTTTCTTGCCGGCCTGCCGGCCTTGGCGGATGTGCCGCCCCAGTCCTACAGCCAGGCCCGCCCAGCCACGGGTGGAGACGCGGCGGTCAAAAAACACCTCGACGAGGCGCAGACCGCTATCCGGAACGGAAATCTGCGGCTTGCGCTCATTGCCCTCAAAAATGCGGTGAACAGCGCCCCCAGAAACGGTCCGGCGCGCATGCAGTTGGGAATGTTGCTGCTTCGCATCGGGGACCATGGGCCGGCGGAGCGCGAGTTGCGCCAAGCCATGCGGGACGGCGCGCCCGAATCCGAGGTGCTGCCCGCTTTGTTTCAGGTCATGCTGATCCGAAACGAATTTCCGCAATTGCTGAATCAGTTCCCCGACCCCGGTCCCGATTCGAAAAGCCCGGTCGCGGCCGATATTCTCAAGGCGCGCGCGCTGGCGTTGCAGGGCCAGAAAAAGGACGCGGAAGCCAGCGACGCGATGGATCGCTCGCTTGCGTATCGCCGCGACGGTCATGGCTTGCTCACGCGGGCGCGTTTGTCGCTGATGCAGGGAAGCCGCGCCGACGCGCTCCGCTATGCCGACGAAGCCATCGGCAAATCGGCAAGTCCGGAAACCATGCTGTTCAAGGTCGGTGTGCTTCTGGCCGGCAACCAGAACCAGCCGGCGTTGGAATTGGCCAATCAGATGGTGGCCAAATTTCCCGGCAATCTGCAGGCGCGCCTTTCGCGCATCGAAGTCTATCTGGCCGTCAATCAGGACGCCAAGGCGAAGGCGGAAGTGGACGATATTCTGGCCAAGAATCCCGCCGATTATTTTGGGATCTATTACAGGGCTCTGCTCTTGGACCGCGCCGGCAATGCCAAGGAAGCTTGGCGCCTTGCGCAGAATCTTCCCGCGGATATGCGGGACACCCAGCCGCGCATAGCGGTCGCGATCGCGCAGATTGCCGCCAATGTCGGCAACATGGAGACATCCGCCTCGATACTCAACCGCGTATTGCTGAGAAATCCGCAGATGAACGCGGTCCGGATGCGCCTGGCGGCCATTCGGCTCAGGCAGAACAATCCCGCCAATGCCTTGGAGCTGCTGACTCCGATCAAGGACTCCGGAGATATTCGCGCGATCGAGCTGCTGGGCACCACTTATGTGGCGCTGCGCCGTTATGACGATGGGCTGGCGGCCCTCAAACGGCTCGATGTCGCGACAAAAGGCCGGGTGGAGGTCAAGCGCAGTATTGCGCTGCTGGAGATCCAGATGGGACGCGTCGATCAGGGGATACGCGATTTAACCCAGCTCGCGGCCAAAAACCCGGAGAATTTGTCTCTCGCAGCACCGCTGATCAATGCGCTGAGTCAGCAGCGCCGTTATCCGGAAGCCTTGGCCGTGGCCGGCCGGCTGGGATCGTATCCCCCGCAACGCGCCACAGCCCTGGTTTACCGTGGCGGGATTCTTTTGGCGCAGAACAATATCCCTGGCGCGCTGGCGGCCTATGATGGCGCGGTCAAGGCCGATCCCAAAAGCGTTCCGGCGCTCTATGCCCGCGCCAATCTTCTCAGCTCGCAATGGCGTCCGGCGGAAGCGATGCGGGATCTGCGCGCGATTTTGGCGATGGACAGCAAGAATACCGCGGCGCTCATGCAATTGGCCTATGTCCATATTCAGCAAGGCGACGAAAAGAATGTGCGGGCCTTGATGCGCCAAGCCATCGCCGCGGCGCCGCAGAATCCCGCGCCCAAGACGGCCTGGGTCCGTTATTTGATCACCCAGCGCAATTTCAAGGAAGCTTTGACGGCGGTGAACGAACTGGTTCGCGCCCATCCGAAAAATACCGACGGGGTTGCGCTGCTGGGTCAAATTCAGCTCGCCTTGGGCCAAAAGAAAGAGGCGGGGGCGACCTATCGCCGTCTCACGGCCATGGCGCCGACCTCCGCCGCGCCGCAGGTTTTGCTGGGCAATGCGCTGGCGGTCGCGGGTGACCGGACAGGCGCTACGCGCGCTTTGGAAACCGCCGTGAAGTTGAACCCCAAATCCCCGGAAGTCAGGGGCGCCCAGATCGGCCTGCAAATTGCGCAGGGAAATGTGGACACCGCTGTGGCGACCGCGCAGGCCTTCCAAGCCGCCAACCCGGGTGTCGGGGCCGATCTTCTTCTGGCGGACACGCTCGACAGAGCCGGGCGCCGCGATCAGGCGGCGGGGGTGCTCAACAAGAGCTATTCCGATAACCCCAGCAATGCCGCGCTTTTGCGGCTGGTGCGCTTTGCGTTGCAGGCCAATGACGCAAAGCGCGCGGGCGACTTGATGTCGGGCTGGCTTTCCAAGCATCCGGCCGACCATGCCGTGCGGCTGGAATATGCCACGCATCTGATGCAGCAGAACGACAATGCCGGCGCCATCACCCAGTATCAGGCGGTGCTGAAGGAAGCGCCCAACAATGTGGTGGCCCTGAACAATCTGGGCTGGATGCTGCAGAAAAGCGATCCCAAGCGCGCTCTCTCGATGCTGACCCTTGCCCGCAAATTTTCTCCGGACTCGGCAGATGTCGCCGACACCCTGGGTTGGCTGAAGCTGCAGCAGAAGGATGCTGCCGAAGCTCTGGCATTGCTCGATCACGCGCACAAACGCGATCCGCGCAATGGCCAGATCACCTATCATCTGGCTGTGGCGTTGGACGCCAATGCCAAGCGGGCCGAGGCGCGAGAGACGCTCAGGACCCTTCTGGCAAGCGGCGTGAAATTCCAGGATCTGCCGCAAGCGCAGAAGCTGGCCGCGGCCTGGAAATAGGCGGCAAGCGCTTACGCGCCGCGGAACCTGCGGTACAACGCCTGGGCCGTGCGTTCCAGTGCCAACAGGGGGCGGTTTTTTTGCGCCCGGCACCACAGCATGGTGCCCATCAATTGGCCCAACCGGGCCTTGTAAAGCGCGTCACCCGCCAGAAAGTCATAGACACGCAGACCGCGTGCCTTGGCATCGGCCATGGCCATGGTATGGGCGATCAGTCCCGGCCGGTGGCGATTGTCGCCGCTATAGGAAAAGCCGCTTTGGTAGCTGTAGATGCGCTCGCCATAGCGGAAATTGTAGAGATATCCCAAGACCTCGGCCCCCGCCGTCAGCGCGAGCAGTTCTATATCGGCCCGCTCGGACGGGGCTGCGATCAGCGCGCGATGAAAATTTCGCGCCTGTTGCGAAGCAAAGGCGCCGGGCTTGCCGCGTGCTTGCCAATAGCGGTTGTGCATTTCCAGCATTTTGTCGAAGAAGGCCAGCGCCTGCTGTGTGCCACCGGCGCACTCCAGACGTAAAGGTCCGATGCGTTCCGCATGGGCGCGGGATTGGCGGATCTGCGCGCGCTGGTTTTCCGACAATTTTTCTTCCCAATTGCCGCTGAGATCGACGCCGTAATTGGGCGAACTGCGGTCGATTTCGATGCGAAGCCCGCAATCCGCCATGGCGCCGGCGATGTCCGGCGAAACGCCGCTGAGCACGATTTCATCCCATCCGGTGCTGGCCGCTTGCAAGGACCGCACGATATCTGTGATGAGACCGGCGGGCGCGCCGTCCGCTATCAGGAAATTGTTGTGTTCGATCATCACGGCATTAAGCTCGGCGGAGCCGCTTTCATGCAGGCACAGTTGGCGAACCGGAATGAAATGACGCCGCTTTGTGCACGATGTCAGCAAACCCAAAGCCAGGACCGTATCGCCCTGCATTGCCGTGACCAGCAAGGGCCGGATGTCTGCGGTGCGAAGCCAGCTTCCGATCCAGCGCCAGGACAGAAAAAAGCCGCCGCTGGCGCGTCCCTCCAGCTCCGTCCAGCGCGTCGCCAGTTCGGAAAGCGCATAGGAGCGGTCAAGCGTGACTTCCATCAATGTCGGACCCAGGCGTTAGCCAAGCCCACGAATGATCCATGGACCGATGAAATTGGCGATAGGCAAAGGAAGCTTCTTCCAGGCCTCGATGAAGAGGCTGTATTTGGGATTGAGCGGGTTCTTGTCCGGCATGGTCTGGCCCGGCAGGAAATGATACTCATACTCCAGCCATTGCGGTTCAAAACCCCAGTTCTTCTTGAAGGCAAAGGCCCCGGTGCCCGCCTTGCTGCGCCCGAAATCGAACCGGCGATATCCCTTGAGGGCGGCGCGGCGCATGACCTCCCAATAGAGAAAATCATTTGCGCCATTGCGCCGGGCTCCCGCGGTTCCCCCGCCGTAATAAGGCAGCACCGTATCCTGGTGATAGAAATTCAGCACCGCGCTGACCGGCACGCCGCCATCCTTGATCACGACAGCGTCGCAATCGGCGCCGAAGGTCCGGCGCAGCGCCGAAAAATAGCGCTTGGGAAAAACCGGCGTGCCCAGGTTGCGTACGCTTTCCGCGTAAACCGCAAACACCTCATCGATGCCATCCGGGGTCTCGCTGACCAGGCTGCTGTCCAGCGTTTTGCGGACCACCGCCCTTTGCTTGCGTGGTATGGCTAGGAGGTTCTCCTTGTCGTCGGCGCTCAAGGCGCGGGAGAAGGTGGCGTAGAGATCCTTGCGAACGCTCCAGCCTGCCTGCCGCGCCTGGCGGCCGCGCAATTCGATATAGGGCGCCTGGGTCTCTTGCTGTATCGCAAGGGCTGCCTGTACTAAGGCGGCTTGCGCCTCATTGTCTACGCTCAACGGTCCGCCTTCGACACAAAAGGGCGCGGCCACCAGCGCCTTGCCGAATAGCAAGCTGTTCTGGAAAACAAGAGGCAGGATGCCGGCGATTGCGCCGCCGCGTTCTGCCACCAGATAGCGCGGGCTCAAGCCGAAAATGTCCCGGAAAATCCCCTGCCATCCGCTGCGATGGAAAAACGTTCCTTCCGGATGGGACAGCACAAAGCCATCCCAGCGGGACATGTCCTGAGGCGCAAAGGGGCGTACGCTCAGCGAAGCGTTGGACGGACTGTCAAGCTGCTGCGCCGCTGGCTGGTGGGACCCAGGTTGCACAAGATTCCTATAGCCTGTGGCTAATTCCCACCGTGACCCGTACATCGTCCAGGCTGCCGGTAAAGGGCGACAAAGTCTGAAGCGTGGATGAAGAATCCCGGTTCATATAATCCGAACGGAGATAGACGTTGGTCTGGGGCGACAGCGAATAGCTCAACTGACCGTTGAGGTTGAAGGTGCCGGCCTCGCCGCCAAACTGCTCATAGCTGGTATAGCCGGCGCCGATGGTGCCGGTGAACAGCCGGGTGAAATTGTGGGAGAAGCTTCCCTGCATTCCCCAGGAATTGACGCTGGACGGTCCGATGAAGAAACCATCCAGATACGTCTGGCGCGTGACATAGACCGAGACATTGGCGTGATTGCGCTCATAATCCTGCGAAAAGCTCAGATTCACCCGCTGATACCGCGAGATATTTTGATTGAAGGAGGTGCTGCCCAGAGGCTGGGCATTGAAGGAGCCCAGCGTCGCCGCCGTGCCGTTGGCATAGACATTCGCGCTGGAGGTGAGGGTGCCGTTCAGCGTCGCCGTCAGGTCGGTGAGACTGTTGAGGAGTTGGCCTTCCGGGGTGGTGACCTCGTCGGTGGCCGAGCCCGCCAGGACGGCAGTGGGACTCAGATTCCAACGTAACGAACCCTGATAGCTGGCGCTGTTGTATTTTTGGCCGACCTGGAATTCGAAGAAAAAATCCTCCCCGAACGCAATCGAAATACCGCCCGTCGCGATGGGCCCTGAAATGTCGCGGAAGAGCGGTGTAGAGTTGGAAATAGAGTCATAACCGCCCGTCGCCAGCAAGGAGATTCCCGGCGTAATCGCATAACGAAGCTGTCCAGCTCCCGCTTTTTCGGTGAACAAGCCCTGCGACCGGTCAATCTCGCTGAACAGCCCAACGATGCCCCAGCTCAAACGGCTGAAATCGGTGCCGCTGGAAATCTTTTCCGTGACGCTGCGCATGGTCATGTCCTGGGGACCACGAATCCCGGGAATGGGCGTGAAGGCGGAAGTGCCCGCCAGATCGGTGAAGTAGGTGGCGCCATAGGTCGCTACGGTCTGGGATGTCGCGAAATTGCCCAGGCGGAAACGAACCTCCGGACCCGCCGAAAATCCGTAGGAATTGCGATATCCGTCCGACGACACGCCGCCGGGGGCGGTCACAATGCCCACATTGTTGATCACCACCGGTTGGGCAAAGGCGCGTCCAAAGATATTCACATAGTCCGGAACCGCGATGATGTTGGCGAGGGCCTGCAGATAGTTGGTGAACTGGGTCGATTGGCTGTCCTGGGCATAATAGTTGATGGACCCGGCATAGGTTGCGTCAATACTGACGCTGCGGGTGTGTTCGTGTAGGCCCAGATCGACGCCGAACTGTGTCACATAATCCGCTTGGCTATTGTTGGCGAGGCCTCTGGCGTTGGACACATAGGATTCCGACAAACGGAAGCCGGCGTCGAACGCAAGCCCCGGGATCAGGGTATCGACAAAGGTGGAACCGGCCGTCTGGCTGGCGGATTGGGACACCGTGGTGGAAGCCTGGGCTGTCCGCACCGGCTGAGAAGCGCCGCTACCGGACGCCGGCGCATTTTGCGCTTGGGCCCATGGGGCGGCCAGCAGCGAGGCTGCTAGTGCCGCAAAGGCGGCGCCATTGTTGCGTAGCTTACGGCGCAGCCTATCCGGCTCGTTTGTCTTGTGTCGCAAAGAACGCTTCCCCAGTTCGTAATGAAAACCAATCGTTCAACGGCATATCAGAAGAAGGATTGGGGAATAATGATAATATCGCCTGGCTGCAATTCGGTGTTGGCGCTCATATCGCCGCTCTTAAGCAGGTCCGATAGCCGCACGGTGGTACTGACTTCCTTGCCGCCGACCTTGCGGACCAGCTTGGCGCGGTTGCCCGAGGCATAGGGGGTCAGGCCGCCCACCGCGATCATCGCGTCCAGGACGGTCATATTGGCCTGGTAAGGCAGGGCCTTGGGTGAGGCGGCCTCGCCGACGATGCGGACTTGCTGGCTGAGGGGGCCCACAAAGCTGGAAACAATCACGGTCACCAAGGGGTCGGCGACGTACTTTTTCAGCCGCGCCTCGATATCGCGGCCCAGTTCTTCGGGGGTCCGCCCGGCGGCCATCACATCGGTGACCAGCGGGGTGGAAATACGGCCA
>DATEEB010000126.1:0-14226 GCA_035281345.1 Rhizomicrobium sp.
ACTTTGCCTTGCCGGCGGGCTTTGTCTGTGAGCCGTTTACGTCAATAGAATCGAGCCGTTGACGGCGGCAACAAGACCTGCTGATAATATGTCAGAGGCTGTGGGGCGTCGGTATCTCCATATACCGCCAAAGCTTCGAAAGGCCCGGTTTGCGTACCCTCGCGCCGGGCCTTTTTTCTTTGGCGCGGCAATGCAAGCCTCATCCCGGGGAAATCCGCTTGCGCTGCACGGCGATCGCTTCCTCGAGCGCGGCGCGCTTGCGCGCATCGGTTTCGGTCGCCAACCGGGCTTGCATCTTGGCGATATTGCCGTGGGCGGCCCACTCATCCTGCCGCTGCGCAATTGTTTTGTCGGCCATGCGGGAAGGGTCTGCCTAAGGCCGGGACAAGTCAATCAACGTCTCGGCCTCAACGGCCCTGGTGGCGCTGAATCCGAGCCTTGGGTTGCTTGGAACCATGCTTGCCGCCACCTTTGGCCTGCATGAAGTTTTCATGGGGTTTGGGCGCCGCGGCTTTCAGCGCGGCCTGTTGCTTGCGGCGCTCGATTTCCTTGTCGCTCAGTTTGTCGGCCATGGGAAGAAACCACCTTGTTGTCCGTCCCCGGATTATAGCGCGTTAAGGGAGGACGAAGTAGGGGGCTTTAAACGTCCGTTTGGGGTGAAGGCACGGCCTACGCCTAGCGTTTCCGCATCCGTTTAATGACCATTTTATCGACCCGTTTCAAAGCCGCATACTCAGCCTTGGTGGCAGGACCTCCGGGACTCGGCTTATTCTTTGCTTTGGAACGATCCCTCGCGCTGCTCGACAATTTTAGTTTTTCGTCTGATTTAGAATCGATCATGGCTAAACCTCAGGGGCGGTGCATCTATTGTGACGGGACCGGGTTGAGCAAAGAGCCTGCAACTACTCGGCTATTAGGATTTTGGATCGCTTTCGTCCAAGTCCCTTAGATAAGCGGCTTGCAGCTTACACTTATCCTCAAAGTAAGTCCCGATACTCACTACCGCTATTACAAGGAGGGCCACGATAGCGAAACTGTTCTCACCCATTAAAAAGGCCAAGACACCAAACGCGGCCACAACGCCGGATAGCTTCAGTCCTAACGCGCGAGTATTTCCAATCTCCACAAGCGCTTTTTGTTCGTGTTCGCGATTTGGCATGGATCAGAGTTTCTTTTTTAGTGCTTTGCGTCCCTAGGGACTCTTTTTTGGCTTGGGTGTAAAAGGCTAGCGCTTCGCGTTGTTTCGCTGAACTACGGGTATCTAGAGAACATATTCCGGCTCATCTTTGCAACGGTCACCGGAATGACAGAGGTACAAGCTGATTTCTCACGGCCCGATTGGGGACGCCAAACCGGATTAGAGATTTCGGCAAGTTTCCACTACCCGATTCCCACTATTTCTCATAATATTACTTATACGAAAATATGATATGGGCCTGGATTGGGTTTGGCTGCCAGCCTCTTGCTGCCCGGCGGCGCCAACCCCTAACTGGCCCTTATGAGCGACTCTGATGTGAAGCCCTCCCGCGACATCGCCGTGCTGCTGGAGGTGATGAAACGCCTGCGCGACGGTTGCCCTTGGGACAAGGTCCAGACCTTCGACACCATCGCGCCTTACACCATCGAGGAAGCCTATGAGGTGGCCAGCGCCATCGCCGACAAGGACCTGAAAGCCTTGCCCGGCGAACTGGGCGATCTTCTGTTCCAGGTGGTGTTCCACGCCCGCATGGCCGAGGAAGCCGGCCTGTTCGATTTCGGCACCGTGGTCGAGGCCGTCACCGACAAGATGATCCGCCGCCATCCCCATGTGTTTGGCGATGAGGAGGCCAAGAATCGGATAAGTGCCACGGTTGCCGCCCAGAAGGATTTCTGGGAAAAGCTGAAAGAAAGCGAACGCACCGCGTCGGGCCAGACCGGATTGCTGGACGATGTCGCCAGCGCCCTACCCGCATTGACCCGTGCCGAGAAACTTCAGCGCCGCGCTTCAAGCGTCGGATTCGACTGGAACAACGCCCATCTGGTTCTGGACAAGCTGGCCGAGGAAGCGCGCGAGGTTCTGGACGCGCCGGATCAGGCCGCACGCGAAGAAGAAATCGGCGATCTGCTGTTCGTGGTCGCCAATCTGGCGCGTCACCTGAAGGTGGATCCGGAAGCCGCCCTGCGCGGCGCCAATGCCAAATTCACCCGCCGCTTCCGCCATATCGAAACGGCGCTTGCCGCCCGCGGTGTCAAGCCGGACGACGCCAGCCTGGAAGAGATGGAGGCACTTTGGCAGGAGGCGAAAGTCAAAGGGCTTTAGCCCACCGCCCATCCAGGGCCGAAAGCTGGTTATGTTGCTCTGGATGGCGCGCATACGCTGTCGCTATGCGCCGGAGGCCGGCCATGGTGAGTTAAGATGTTAGATAAAAATTAGCCTCCAACACCCTGTTTTATCGTGATTTTCTCAGGGAATCGGTTTTCGAACCGACCCAAATCGTCAGGATGAATCCGCAACGATAGGCTGATCTTTCCGGCGCGCATCCGCCGCTCCAGCACTTGGGCGTGGCGATAGGCAAAGGCCAGGGCGCTGCCGTCGGCGGCGTCCAGCGTCAAGGTCAGCACCATGTTGTCACGTGTCACGCAGCGTTCAAAGGCGCGCAGCAAGTCCGCAATTCCCGCACCCGTCCGGGCGGAGACCGCGATCGCCGCCTTGCGGCCGTTCCAGGCCAGCATGCCCTTCTGCTGCTCCGGCTCCAGCAGGTCGATCTTGTTCAGCACTTCCAGCATGGGTCTATCCGGCGGCACGCCCAGGTCTTCCAGCACCTTCAGCACATCGGCCTTCTGGGCGGCGCTTTCCTCATGGGCGGCGTCGCGGACGTGCGCGATGACATCGGCCTCCAGCACCTCTTCCAGGGTGGCGCGGAAAGCGGCCACCAATTCGGTGGGAAGATCGGCGATGAAGCCCACCGTGTCGGAAAGAATGATTCGGGTGCCCTGCGGCAGCTTCACCCCGCGCATGGTGGGATCCAAAGTGGCGAACAACAGATCCTTGGCCAGTACCTGCGATTGCGTCAGCCGGTTGAACAAGGTGGACTTGCCGGCATTGGTGTAGCCGACCAGCGCCACCACCGGGAA
Organism: Rhizomicrobium sp.; assembly: GCA_035281345.1. Classification (GTDB taxonomy): domain Bacteria; phylum Pseudomonadota; class Alphaproteobacteria; order Micropepsales; family Micropepsaceae; genus Rhizomicrobium. Next base: position 3,115 of record DATEEB010000126.1, read on the forward strand.
CGGCACTTTTTTGCGTGCTTGGCGGCCCAGGCTGCGGGTGCGCTTGACCTTCTCCAATTCCGCCTTGATCCGCACAATGCGTTCGGCGATCAGGCGGCGGTCGCTTTCGATCTGACTTTCGCCAGGTCCGCCCAAAAAGCCGAAGCCGCCGCGCTGGCGCTCCAAATGGGTCCAGCTTCTGACCAGGCGCGAGCGCTGATAATTCAGATGCGCCAGCTCGACCTGCAAGCGCCCTTCCCGCGTCGCGGCGCGCTCGCCGAAAATTTCCAGGATCACGGCGGTGCGGTCCAGCACCTTGCTGTTCCAGGCTTTCTCCAGGTTGCGCTGCTGCACCGGCGTCAGATGGGCGTTGACGATGATGACGTCAGGCTCCCGCGCGCGCGCCAGGATCGCGATCTCCTCGACCTTGCCGGCGCCCAACAGCGTGGCGGGCACAGGGCGGCTTAAGGGCGCGATCTGCGCCGCCACAACCTCCAGATGGATAGCGGCGGTCAACCCGACCGCCTCGTCCAGCCGCGCCTTGGCATCGCGCAACGCCTTGTCGGCGCTGCTGCGGTTCTTGGGTTCGACATGGATGACGAAAGCGTGCTGGGACAAGCTCAGCTTTCGGCCGGCTCATCCTGCAACTGGATGGGCCCCATCGGCATCACCGTGGAAATGGCGTGCTTGTAGACAAGCTGGCTTTGGCCGTCGCGGCGCAGCAGCACGCAAAAATTGTCGAACCAGGTGATGTTGCCTTGCAGCTTGACGCCATTGATCAGAAAGATGGTGACGGCGGCTTTGCTTTTGCGGACCGCGTTTAAAAACGTGTCCTGAAGGTTCTGTTGTTTATCGCTCATGGGTTTTCCCATTGTTTCAGCCACGCGGGGTCACGCAGCACCTTAAGGATAGTGTAGCGTAATGCTGCAATTGCGAAAGAAGAAAATCGCGGGAATCAGGCATTTTTTCGCCCTGAGTATGCGGCATAGAGACCGCGAAGCCGCACGGTCAATGCTCCCGGCGTACCATCGCCGATCACCGCATCGTCGATTTTCACCACCGGAACGCCTGCGCCCGTGGCCGAGGAGATAAAGGCTTCTTTCGCTTTTTTGGCTTCCGCCACGGTGAATTTGCGCTCCACGATCTTCAGTTGCGCCTCGGCCGCCGCATCCAGCATCACGCGGCGCGTGACGCCGGGCAGGATGGCATGGCTGAGATCGCGGGTGATAATGGCGCCCTCGCCGTCCACGATCCAAGCCGTGGTCGAAGCGCCTTCGGTGACATAACCGTCATCATCCACAAGCCAGGCTTCGAAGGCGCCATTTTTCTTCGCCGCCTCTTTGGCCATCAGATTGGGCAGAAGCTGCACCGTCTTGATATCGCAGCGGCCCCAGCGGATGTCGGGCTGGGTGGAAATGGCGATGCCGTTTTCCAGGCGCTTGGCCAACGCGTCCATATCCTGAGCCCGCATGGTGATGATCAAAGTCGGGCGCGGGCCATTGGCAGGCGGGACATGGTCGCGCTTCACCGCGCCGCGCGTCACTTGCAGATATAGCAGGCCATTGGCGATACGGTTGCGGGCGATGACTTCGCGCATCACCAGTTTCAGCGCGGCGCGGCCCATCGGCATATCCATGCCCAGTTCGCGCAAGGAGCGTTCCAGCCGGTCCAGATGTGGCGCCTCGTCGGCGAGCCGGCCGTCCAGTACATTGCAGACTTCATAGACGCCGTCGCCCAACTGCAGGGCGCGGTCCTCGATATGCACGCCCGCGCTGCCATGCGGCAGATAGCGGCCGTTGACATAGGCGACGCGCCCCGACGGCGCGCGGGTGGTGGACCATTTTTTCATTGTGCCACTTATTGTCATTTCCTTGCTTCCGTCTCTCCATGGGCGGGCTTGACCCGCCCATCCAGAGCCACAAACTGACGGCATGCCGTCTGGATTTGTCTACATTCTCGCGAGCCAACGCAATGGTACCCTTTACATAGGGATCACCTCAGACTTGCTTCATCGCATGGAGCAGCACCGTAAAGGTGTTGGTTCTGCCTTTGTCAAAAAATATAGGGTCCACAGGCTGGTTTATTTCGAGGAGTACCCCTCTATGCGGACGCCATTCGTCGGGAGACAAGTCTCAAACGCTGGAAGCGAGCTTGGAAACTCGACTTGATCGAGAAACACAATCCGACGTGGAGCGACCTTCTCGAAAGTTGGAACCGGTAGCCCTGGATGGCCGGGTCAAGCCCGGCCATGGTGAGGAATAATACCTAATTCGGAAAACTCTGCGCCGAGCCCACGCCCAGGGATTTCAGCTTGCGGTGTAGCGCCGAGCGCTCCATGCCGATAAAGGCGGCCGTGCGCGAGATATTGCCGCCGAAGCGGTTGATCTGGGCCATCAGATAATCGCGCTCGAAGATTTCCCGTGCTTCGCGCAAAGGCAGCGAAATCGCCAGATCGCCGCCCTTGGCGCCGGCCATGCCGGCCCCCAGATCGGTGGGCAAGAGATCGGCGGTAACGGCTTCGGTGATATCGTCGCTGGCCAAAATCAAAAGCCGCTCCACGATATTGCGCAACTGGCGCACATTGCCCGGCCAGCCATGGGTTTGCAGCACCGCCATGGCGTCTTCGCCGATGGTGCGCATCGGCAGCCCCCCCGCCGCCGACAGGCGCTTCATGAAATGGCCTACCAGCATAGGGATATCGTCGCGGCGCTCGGCCAGCGAGGGCACGCGCACCGGCACCACATTCAAGCGGTGATACAGGTCTTCGCGGAAACGTCCGCCTTCCGTCTCGGCGCGCAAATCGCGGGTGGTGGAACAGATCACCCGCGCATCCACCTGCACCCGCACTTGCCCGCCGACCCGGGTGAAGGTCTGGTCGATCAACACGCGCAGAATTTTACCTTGCGTCTCCAGCGGCATGTCGGCCACTTCATCCAGATAGAGCGTGCCGTTATGCGCCAGTTCGAACAACCCGATCTTGCGCGGGCCGTCGGCATTTTCCACCCCGAACAATTCGGCTTCGAGCCGGTCCGGCTCCATGGTGGCGCAATTGATAGCGATAAAGGCGTTGGCCGCCCGGCGCGAACGCGCATGGATCAGGCGCGCCGCCACTTCCTTGCCCGAACCGGCGGGACCGGCGATCAGCACCCGGCTGTTGGTGGGGGCAATCTTGTCGATCAAGGCGCGCAGCTGGGCGATGGTGGGCGAATTGCCGACCAGCTCGCCCTCGTCCCCGGCTTTCAATTTCAACTCCTGCACTTCGCGCTTGAGCCGCGCCGATTCCAGCGCCCGCTCGACCACATGCAGCAAGCGGTCGGCCTTGAACGGCTTTTCGACAAAGTCATAGGCGCCCTTCTTGATGGAGGCCACCGCGGTTTCGACCGTGCCATGGCCGGAAATCATCACCACCGGCAGGTCGGACTGTTCGCGCTTGATGGTATCGAGCACTTCGATGCCATCCAGCTTGGAGCCCTGCAGCCAGATGTCCAGGATCACCAGTTGCGGGCGCCGGGCGCGGATCGCGCTCAAAGCGGAGTCCGAATCTCCCGCAACACGCGTGGTATAACCCTCGTCCCGCAGGATTCCGGAGATCAGGTCGCGAATGTCTTCCTCATCGTCAACAATGAGAATTTCAGACGCGATCAGCGATCCGTTTTTGCTCATCTTCCAGTCCTTTTTTGCTGTCTTGTCTTAGGCTTTTTTGGGTGAAGGGTAAGGTCAAGATCACTTCCGCGCCTTCGCCGCCTTGCGCATCGGCAAGGGTGATTTCTCCGCCATGGTCTTCCATGATCTTGCGTACGATGGCCAAGCCCAGGCCGGTGCCCTTGGCGCGCGTCGTGACATAGGGCTCGGTCAAGCGGTGGCGATGCTCCGGCGGCAGACCGACGCCATTGTCGGTGACGCGGAATGCAAAGCTGCCGCCGTTCGGCGCCACGGTGATGTCGATTTTGCCGGGCTCGTCATCGCCCCTGGCGATGCGCGCGGCGATGCCTTCGCCGGCGTTCTTGAGCACATTGGTCAAGGCCTGGGAAATCAGCCGCCCGTCGCCTTCAAAATGCACCGGCTCCTTGGGGGCGATGGTATTGAAAGTGATGGCCGGATTGGCCACCCGTTGCAGGAACACCGCCTGCTGCACCAATTCCTGGGCATTCTCCCGCCGCATCACCGGCGCGGGCATGCGCGCAAAGGACGAGAATTCGTCCACCATGCGGCCGATATCGCCCACCTGCCGCACAATGGTGTCGGTGCATTGCTGGAAGACTTCGGGATCGCTGATGATCTCGCTGGAATATTTGCGCTTCAGCCGCTCGGCGGACAGCTGGATAGGCGTGAGCGGATTCTTGATCTCATGCGCGATGCGGCGCGCCACATCGGCCCAGGCGGCGGTGCGCTGCGCCGACACCAGATCGGTAATGTCGTCGAAGGTGACGACAAAGCCATCCTCGCTGTCGTGCTCCGAGGTGACTTGCACGCTCAGCGCGCGCGGGGCGCCGCCGCGTTTGATGGATACCTCGCCGCCGGCGCGGCCCACCGGCTCGGACATGGCGCGCAGGATCAGCGGCGCCAGTTCCGGCACGGCGTCGGAATAATGGCTATGCTCCAGGTCTTCCGGCGCCGCGTTCAAAAGCCTTGCCGCGGCGCGGTTGATGATGGTGATGCGCCCTTCCCCGTTCAGCCCGATCACGCCGGCGCTGACGCCGGACAGAACCGTCTCCGTGAACCGGCGGCGGATCTCGTTGAGGCGTCCCGCCGCCATCAGATCGCCGCGCTGGGCGGACAGTTGTTGGGTCATGCGGTTGAAGGCCATGCCCAGCCGGCTGAGCTCGTCGTCGCCGCGTTCCACCCACACTTGCGCCGTCAGATCGCCTTCGGACACGCGGCCCGCCGCGTCGATCAAATCGGAGATCGGTCGCACCAGGCGGTTGGCGGCCCAGAGGCCCGACCAAATCGCGGCCAGCACCACCAGCAGCGTCACCATCGCATAAAGGGCGGCGAACTGTAGTTGGGTTTCCAGGCGGGATTCGTTGAGGCGGTTATAGTCGCTCACCGCCGCCTTGGTGCGGCTGTAATAGCCGAACACCTGGGGATCGACTTTTTCCACCACCAGCAGGAAAACGTCTTTCAGGAAAGGAAGCCGCACCAGCGCATGCACCAAGCCGGTGTCGGGACTGCCGTCCACCAGAATCTTGCCCGCCCGTGCGTCGGCGAAATCGCTGGCACTGGGCTTGAGCGCTTGCGAATAGGAAAGCGCCGCGCTCTTACCCACTTCGCGCCCCTCCCCGTCCAGCAGAAAGGAACCGATCAACCCGCGGTCCTTGGTCATGAAGGCGATCTTGGTCATCATCAGCCCGACCTTGAGCTGTTTGTTCTCGTCGATCAGGGTCGGGTCATGGGCAAGGTTTTCCGCGATCTCGCCGGCGCTGAGGGTGATGCCGCGCGCCTCCGCCATGATGAAGCGATGGGCCACATTCTGGGCGTTGTCCAAAGCCTGTTTCACCCGGCCGGAGAACATCTGGTCCAGGCCCAGATTCAAGGTCACCGCCGCGAAAATCGCGACCAGGATCGCCGGCACCACCGCGATGGCCGAGAACCAGGTCACCAGCCGCACATGCAGCTTGGCCCCGGCGCGTCCGGTGCGGCGGGTGGCGAGCAGCCGGGCGATGCGCCAGCCTATGGCGACCGCCAGCGACAAGACCAAAGCCAGGTTGAATACCAGCAGCACGATCCATTCGCCGCGGCTTAACCGGTAAGGAATAAGGTCGATCAACAGGGCGTAGGTCACGCAGCCCGACATCACCGCCAACAGCGCGACGCCGAAGGCAAGCTGTGAAGGCCTGGATACCGCGCGCAAGCTGGCGCGCCGCTCTGGGAACGTTGTTTCGCTAACCATGTCTTCCGTTACGACCGCCCCGCCCCAACCGGTCTTGTTGGGGGCAGTGTAGCGAAGGCACGGACTGTTGCAAGAATGCAGCGTCACAAATTCAGCACAGGGTCCGGGGGGCTTGCCCCCCGGACGGCGCAGCGCCCCGAGCGACAGCGTTATAGGGGCGCGAGCCCGTAATACCCCGGAAAAAGCTGGTAAATAACCTGCACCGTTGGCTTTACCATCAGTCCCGGGCTCGCGCGGCTCACTGCGCTGTCGCGCGCCGCGCTGCGCCGCTCAGGACCTATTCGGTCCTGAGCCCACGAATGACTTCCAACCCCAAATCCCGGATTTTCTTCCGCAAGGTATTGCGGTTCAGGCCCAGAAGCTGGGCGGCGCGAATCTGATTGCCGCGAGTCGCAGCCAAGCAGATGGAAATCAGCGGCCGCTCCACTTCCTGCACAATGCGGTCATAGACGCCGGGCGGCGGCAAGCGGTCGCCCTGGGCCAAAAAATATTGGGTCAGATATTGTTCGACCGACGCGGCCAGGGATTGCGGCCCTTCCCCGGAATCCGCCGCAAAGGTTTTGGCGGGTTCTTTCAATTCCGCGCTGACCGACGAGGCCGAAATCGTGTCGCCGGACTGCAGCACCGCCAGGCGCCGGATCAAGTTTTCCAGCTCGCGCACATTGCCCGGCCAGCGATGGCGCCGCAGCATGTCGAGCGCTTCATTGTCCAAGGTCTTGTGAGGCAGGCCTTCGTCCTCGGCCTTGCGCAGGAAGTGGCGCACCAGATCGGGAATATCCTCGATGCGTTCGCGCAAGGGCGGCAGGCGCAGCGGCACCACATTCAGCCGGTAATAAAGATCTTCGCGGAACATGCCCTGGCTGATCAATTGGCGCAGGTCGCGGTTGGTGGCGGCGATGATGCGCACATCGGTCTTGATCGGGGTACGGCCGCCCACGGTGGTATACTCGCCCTGCTGCAACACGCGCAGCAGCCGCGTCTGGGCTTCCAGCGGCATATCGCCGATTTCATCCAAAAAGAGTGTGCCGCCTTCGGCTTGTTCGAAACGCCCCACGCCGCGGTTGGTGGCGCCGGTAAAGGCGCCGCGCTCATGGCCGAACAATTCACTTTCCACCAACTCCTTGGGGATCGCTGCCATATTGACGGCGACGAACGTACCGTGGCGCCGCTTGCCGTAATCGTGCAAAGCGCGCGCCACCAATTCCTTGCCGGTGCCGCTTTCACCCATGATCATCACGGTCAGATCGGTCTGGGTCAGGCGCGCGATGACACGGTAGATTTCCTGCATCGCGGGCGAACGGCCGATCAGGGGCAGCCGTTCTTCGGCCGCTTCCAGGCTTGTGTCGCGCTTGGTTTGCGGACTGATTAGGGCGCGGCCCACCACACTGGTCAGCTCCTTCAGGTCAAAGGGCTTGGGCAGATATTCAAAAGCGCCGCGTTCGGCCGCCGTGATGGCGGTGAGCAGCGTGTTTTGCGCGCTCATCACCAGGATCGGCAGATCGGGGCGCATGCGTTTGATGCGCGGGATCAGATCGAATCCGGATTCATCGGGCAGCACCACGTCGGTGATGACCAGATTGCCCTCACCCGCCGAGATCCAGCGCCACAGGCCCGCCGCGGTTCCGGTGGTGCGCACATCATAGCCGGCGCGGCCCAAGGCCTGATTGAGCACGGTGCGGATGGCGCTGTCGTCGTCGCAAACCAGAATCGTCGCCGCCATGCGTTAGCTCTCCCCGCTGCGCGCTTGCGGCAGCAGCACGCGAAAAATGGTGCGCCCCGGCACCGAATCGCATTCGACCACGCCGCCATGGTCGCCCACGATCTTGGCGACCAGCGCCAGCCCCAGCCCGGAGCCGCGCACCTTGGTGGTGACAAACGGATCGAAAATATAGGGAAGAAGATCGGCAGGCACGCCAGATCCATTGTCGCGCACCGTCACTTCCAAGGGCAGCGACACCCGCTCGCCCGCCAGGCCTGCGCCGAATTTGACGCCCGGCCGATAGCCGGTGGTCAGGGTGATTTCGCCGCCGCTTTCCGGCAGCGCGTCGGCGGCGTTGCGCACCAGATTGAGAAAGACCTGGATCAGCTGATCGCGGTCGCCGGAGACCGCCGGAAGAGACGGATCGAAATTTTCCAAAATGGTGATGCCGCGCGCAAAGCCGGTCTCCGCCACCTTGCGCACGCGATCCAGCACTTCGTGGATATTCACCGGATGCCGGGTGAAGCCGCGCGTGTCGCCAAAACTTTCCATCCGGTCGATCAAGCCGCGGATGCGGTCGCTTTCGGCGATGATCAACTGGGTCATCTCGCGCTCTTCGGCGCCCAGCGCTTCCTCCAGCAATTGCGCCGCGCCGCGAATGCCGGCCAAGGGATTCTTGATTTCATGCGCCAAAACCGCGGCCATGCCATGCATCGAGCGCACCGCGCCCCGCGCCATCAATTGCCGGTCCATGCGTTGCGCCAGGCTGCGTTCCTGAAACGTCAGCAGCATGGCGCCCTCGGGATCCGGCACCGGGGTCACGGTGACATCCGCCACGCGCTCACCGTGGCGGGGTGTGGAAAGATCGATGTCGCGCTCTGCCGCCGAAGCGTTGCGCTCGGATGCTTGGGCGACCAGTTGAAACAAGGGCGAATGCGCCGCGATCAGATCGGCCAGGGTCTGCTTGCGCAACAGCGGCAGGCCGGTGTCAAAGAACTGCTCGGCGGCCGGATTGGCGTATAAGACTTCCGTCTTGCTCCCCAGCAACATCACCGGCATGGGAAGGGCATTGGCAATGGTGCCCGTGCCCGACTCGGCCGTGGCCGCGGTACGCAACTTTTGAAGGACACCGACCACGGAATGCCTATTCTTTAAGCAGACATATCATTAGCCGATAATATAGGCATTATGCCGCAAAGCAACAAAATATCGCAGGGCTCCCCTGCAAATGTTAAGCAGTCCACCGTTTATGAAGGAGCCGGAATGCCCCGTATTGCTGTCCTGATCGTCGCTGCCGGAAAGGGCGAGCGCGCTGGGCTTGGCCTGCCGAAACAATATGAACGCCTTGGCGGCCAGCCCATGTTGCGGCGGACGGTCCAGGCCTTTGCCGGCTATCCGGTCCAGGTGGTCATCGGCGCCGGGCAGCAGGATCTGGCCGCCGCCGCCCTGGCGGGGCTGGATATGCCCCCGCCGGTCCTAGGCGGTGCGACCCGTCAGCAATCGGTACGGCGGGGTTTGGAAGCCTTGTCCGAGGATGCTCCCGACTATGTGCTGATCCACGATGCGGCACGGCCGCTGATCTCGCGCAGCGTGATCGCAAGGGTGGTGGACGCGCTGCAGGCTGGAGCCGACGGCGCCCTGCCAATGGTCGCGGCCAGCGATACCCTGCGCCGCAAGGACGCGAATGGACGCTGGAGTTTGGTGCCGCGTGACAATCTTTATCGCGCCCAGACGCCTCAAGGCTTCGCCTATGGCAAGATTCTGACGGCGCACCGCGATCACGCGGCCCAAGACGTGACGGACGATGTCGCGTTGGCGGAGCTGGCGGGCTTGAAAGTGCAAATGGTCGAAGGTGAAGAAAGAAATATCAAAGTGACGCGCAAGGAGGATTTCGCATTGGCCGAGAGCTTGCTGGGGTCTTCGGATGTGCGTACCGCGTCCGGTTATGACGTGCACAAATTCATGGAAGGCGACCATATCTGGCTGTGCGGCATCAAACTCGCGCACAGCCACGGGTTGGAAGGCCATTCCGACGCCGATGTCGGCCTGCATGCCATTACCGACGCGCTTTTGGGCTGTATCGGCGAAGGCGATATCGGCCAGCATTTCCCGCCCACCGATGAGCGCTGGCGCGGTGCCGCATCCTGGAAATTTCTGGATCATGCGGCGTCGCTGGTGGCGGCAAAGGGCGGCATCATCAATCATGTCGATGTCACCATCATTTGCGAGCGTCCCAAGGTGGGGCCGCACCGCGATGCCATGAAGGCCAAGATCGCCGAGATATTGAAGATCGACCGATCGCGGGTGAGCGTGAAAGCCACCACCACCGAAGGCCTGGGTTTCACCGGCCGCCGCGAAGGCATCGCCGCCCAGGCGACCGCCACCGTGCGGCTCTGAGGATGCGCGCCTCCGCCATCATCGCTTCGGTTTGCGGCATCGGCTATGTCCGGATCGCGCCGGGAACGGTGATGAGCGCGGCCGCAATGCCGTTGGCGGCATGGATCGCCCTTTATGGCGGCGGCGTGGCGTTGCTGGCCGCCAGCCTGGCCGCTTTTGCGATCGGTGTCGCGGCTTGCGGCGAGCATATGCGCGCCACCGGACGCCAGGACCCGTCCGAATGCGTTATCGATGAATTGGCGGGACAATGGCTGGCCTGCGCCGTGGCTGTATTTGCCGCGCCGGTTTCCCTCACCGCTTTCATCCTGGCCTTTGTTTTGTTCCGCCTGTTCGACATTTGGAAGCCTTGGCCGGTGTCCTGGGCGGATCGACAGATCGGTGGCGGGCTGGGCGTGATGGCCGACGATATGATCGCCGGGCTGATGGCGGGTCTATTGGTGGCCGCCGCCCGCCTTTATATGGTGCCGTTCTGATGTTCAGCGATGCTCTTCTTGCCCATGCCGAAACATTGCTGGCGACGGCGCGTGCCGGCGGCGTGCGCATCGCCACGGCGGAAAGCTGCACCGGCGGATTGATCGCCGCCCTGCTGACCGAGATTGCCGGGGCGTCCGATGTGTTCGGCCGCGGCTTTGTCACTTACTCCAACCAAGCCAAGCAGGACTTGCTGGGCGTGCCTGCGGCCACGCTGCGCCAGCATGGCGCGGTGTCCGAACCGGTCGCGCGCATCATGGCGGAAGGCGCCATCCGCAATTCCACCGCGCAATTGGCCGTGGCGGTGACCGGCATCGCCGGTCCCGGCGGCGGCACGGACGAAAAGCCCGTGGGCCTGGTGCATATCGCGGTGGCGCGCGCCGGCCAGCCCACCCTGCACCGCGAACTGCGCTTTGGCGATATCGGCCGCAGCGCTATCCGGCTGGCCAGTGTCGCGGCCGCGCTGGAAATGCTTCAAACCCTGGTGTGACGCCGCCGAACTGGCGCCATAGGGTTTCAATTTGACGCCAATTGCCTTGCCCGCGCTTCAAAGGCATCGGCCATTTTGAGCAGCACTTTTTCAAACCTGGCGCCCGCCACGCTGTGCAGCAGGCGGTTCTTGAATTCAAACAGGATGGAGAATGTTATCTCGCATCCCTCGCCCTGCGGCACAAAT
>DATEEB010000127.1:0-2899 GCA_035281345.1 Rhizomicrobium sp.
GATCGCCCGCTGCGTGGTGGAATCGGGCACCTCCTCCTATTACTCCGCCATCCGCGACGCCTCCCAGGAGCCTGTGCTGCAGGAGATCGCCGGCCGGATCGCCGCCGACGAATACCGCCACTACAAGCTGTTCTACGACACGCTGCATGCCCAGGCCGAGCCGGACATCAGCTTCTGGAGAAAGCTCTGGATCGCGTTGGGCCGGGTGCGGGAAAGCGACGATGACGAGCTCGCCTTCTCGTTTTATTGCGCGAATGTGCCGCCTGAGAAGGAGGCAATAACCCCCTATGATCGCAAGAAATATTCTCAGCTGGCGCGCCAAGCCAGCATGACTGTCTACCACCGCAAACATATCCAGAAGCTGGTGCAGATGGTGATCAAGGTGGTGGGCGCCAACCCGCATGGCTGGCTGGCCAACCTGGCCAGCGCCCTGCTCTGGCGCCGCCTGTCGGCCAAAGCCGCCTAGCCTTATTCTTCCGGTTGGGTACTAGCCTTATTCTTCCGGTTGGGTATAGGCGGCGAACACCTCCGCCCCAGTCAACTGACGCGTCGCATCGGCGAAGGTGTAATGCGCCGGCTTTTCGTCAATGAACCCTTCGGTTTTCAGGGCAAAGCCGGTCTGGTCGTCAAAGGCTTCGGCGGAGACGAAATACAGATCGCGGGGGATCAGCCGGTAAAAGAGGGACGAGCCGCAGGTCTTGCAAAAGATCCGCTCGGCCCATTCCGATGAGCGATAGGCCACCACCTGCGCGGGATCGTCCAGCGTGAGCGTGGCGCATTCCAGCCCCAGAAAGGGGCCCGCGGTCCAGCGCCGGCACATGCCGCAATGGCAGGCTCCCACTTCGCGGCTGTTGAGGCGGGCTGAAAACCGCACTGCGCCGCACAGACAACCACCCGATAGCGCCGTGTCGGTCATGTCTTGCCCCCTAGTCTGTGACCGGCTCGAACACACCGGTCAGCGCGTTGCGGACCAGCAACCGCCCGGAGGCGACGCCGAAATAAGCGCCGTGCAGATGAACCTCGCCCTTCTCCACCGCCGAAAGCACAAAGGGAAAGGTCATCAGATTCTTGAGGCTCAGTTCCACCGAGGCGAATTCCAGCTTGCGCAGATAGCCCTCCTGCGCCTCGCCATCGCGCGGCCCGATGGCTTGCGCTGCCGGCGCGATCTGGCTCATCCATTTGCCGATGAAGTCGCTTTCGCTGAGCGGCGCGCCATCGCCGGCAAAAGCCTTGATGCCGCCGCAAAAGGCATGGCCCAGCACCACGATATGGGCGACTTTCAGCGCCTTGACCGCAAATTCCAGGGCGGCGCTGGCGCCATGCTGGCCGCCGCCGGGCTCATAGCGCGGCACCAGATTGGCGACATTACGCGCCACCAGCAATTCGCCGGGCGCGGCGTCGAAAATCACTTCCGGCGATACCCGGCTGTCCACGCAGCCGATCACCATGATGGACGGGCTTTGACCCGAGCCCGCCAATTGCTGATAGCGCAGCCGCTCGGCCGCAAAGCGGCCGCCAAGAAAATTGCGATAGCCGTTTGTCAGCCGGTCGGGGAACATCGCTTCGCTCTTTTTATGGTCGCGCCGGCAGGCCCTGCGCGGTTGCTTCCCGCAACCGCTCCGGGTTGCCGGCCGCTCCTCAGGCCTTGCGCTTGACCATCATCTGCTTGATTTCGCCGATCGCTTCCGCCGGATTGAGGCCCTTGGGACAGGTGTTGGCGCAGTTCATGATGGTGTGACAGCGATAGAGACGGAAGGGATCTTCCAGATCGTCCAGCCGCTCGCCGGTTTCCTCGTCGCGGCTGTCGATCAGCCAGCGATAGGATTGCAGCAGCGCCGCCGGACCCAGATAGCGTTCGGAATTCCACCAATAGCTGGGACATGCGGTCGAACAACTGGCGCAGAGGATACATTCATAAAGCCCGTCCAGCTTGGCGCGGTCCTCCGGCGACTGTTTCCATTCCTTTTCCGGCTCCGCCGTCTTGGTCTTGAGATAAGGCTGGATGGAGGCATATTGGGCATAGAAATTGGTCAGGTCCGGCACCAAGTCCTTGACCACCGGCATATGCGGCAAAGGATAGACGCTGACCGCGCCCGAACAATCGTTGATCGCCTTGGTGCAGGCAAGCGTGTTGCCGCCCGCGATATTCATGGCGCAAGAACCGCACACGCCTTCGCGGCAGGAGCGGCGGAAGGCCAGGGTTGGATCGATCTCGTTCTTGATCTTGATCAGCGCGTCCAGGACCATGGGCCCGCAACTGTCCAGATCCACCGTATAAGTATCGACGCTGGGATTGTCGCCGCTGTCGGGATTGTAGCGATAGACTTTGAATTCCTTGGTCCGCTTGGGCTTCTTGCCGTTCTTTCCCAGGGGCGCCGCCTTGTCGGCCGGCCAAGATTTGCCCTTCCTCACCCGGCTGTTCTTGGGCAGCATCAGTTCGACCATTGGGACAGGCTCCTGGAAAACGGGTGATTTGCGCCGCAAGATTGCCAGCCGGGGCCTGTCGGAACAACCCCTTGGATTGGCTCAGCAGGTTTGCCGCAAGCACAGGGTTTCTTCCCGTGAGGCCGATTGCGAAAGGTCCTGTGGACCTTTCACCGGCCGAACGCGTAGCGACCAGCGGGGGAAGATGTCCGCGAACGGGCTTGCCCGTTCGCGGACAGATGGGGGTCAACAAGCGACTTGCTCGAATACCCATGCGATTTCGGCAGGGGATTCCTTCATGGTTCCGCTCACCACCAGCTGCTCGGCCCGCCGTACCACAGAACCGCCGACATAAACGCTTTCCTCCACCTCAAGGCTGCCGCCGCCGGCCCGAAAGCGCCACCCCTCCCCGCCCGGCAATTTGAGCAGAATGCCGCCGCCGTCCAGGCGCGACACCCGCACATCGGGGTGAATA
>DATEEB010000128.1:0-6745 GCA_035281345.1 Rhizomicrobium sp.
TTGCGGGCCGCCAGCGCTGCGCGCAACTCGCGCACCGTCGAGGCGATGATGGTCATGCCGATGATCCAACTTGCTCTAGTGTCGTGGTTTCGAAGTTCGCGCCATCATTCATATAAGGCTCCAAGCGAACTTCGAAACCGAAACGACATTAGGAATCAATAAGTTGCTAGTGTCCTTCGATTCCGAAATTCGCCAGAGTCCGATATAGAGTGATCGTGCGAATTTCGGAATCGGGACACTAGCGTGTCTGCACGGCCGCAAAACAGGTCTGGCCCCGTTCGGTCAGCCTGCTGCAAACCTCGCGCGCTTCCTGTTCCGCGAACAGGCCGAAACGGGCGCGATACAAAGTGTGACCGTTGGGAAACTGAAGCGGCGCGACGATCTTGGAAGAGCGCGCCAGCATATCCTGGGCTTTGCCGGCATAAGTCTTAAGCTGAGCCAAGGCCAAGGCCCTGTCGGCATAGGCGCCGATCTGGATGGTCCAATTGCGCCCTGGCGCCGCGGAATCCAAGTCGCCTTCTCCGGCATCGCCGCGCAAAGCAGGACGCATTTGCGGCCGGGGCGTATTGGCGGGAGCATTCATGGCGGTCTTGGCTGGCCGCTCCCGCGCTGCCACGGCCGGAACGGCAGGCTCGCCTTCGGCATGGATCAGGGTAAAGTTTTCGTCCGGCGCGCGCACCGCTTCGGCGGCATCCTCGTCATCGCGTTGAACGGTGCCGGGTATCGGCGACAAAGCGGCAAACTGGTTGCCGGAAATTTGCGGCAGGCTAAATCCTGCGGTGGCGGGCGCCGGGGCGCTCTGTGCGATTTGCGACCAAGGCACGCTGGCGCGCGCCACCATGGTGGGATTGGCGGCGATCTGCGCGAAGGTCTGATCGAGCAGCCGCACCATCTCCAGGTCGCGGCGCACGGCGGTGCGTCCGCCCATCACCACGGCGATCAAATGGGTGGTGCCGCGCGTCACCGAGCTCACCAGATTGAACCCGGATGCGCCGGTATAGCCGGTCTTGATTCCGTCGGCACCGTCATAACGGCCGATCAGATTGTTGTGGGTGGGATACCAGGCGCCCTTGTAGGTGAATCCGGCCAAGACGAAATACGGGAAATATTGCGGATAGTCGTAAGCTAGGCGCCGTCCCAGAACCGCCATGTCGGTGGCGGTGGAAATCTGCAAGGGATCGGGCAGGCCGGAGGCATTGTGGAAATTGGTTCCGCGCATGCCGAGCTGCCGCGCCTTGGCCGTCATCATTTCCGCGAAATGGGATTCGGTACCTCCCAAAGCCTCGGCAATGACCACTGCCACGTCATTGGCGCTGCGGATCACCAAAGCGCGAATGGCCGTGTCCACGGAGATGGTCTGGCCGGGGCGCACATTAAGCTTGGTCGGCTTTTGGATTGCGGCATGCCGGCTCACCGGCAGCTGGGTCTGCATGGTGACCTTGCCCGCCTTGAGGGCATCGAACAGCAGATACAGGGTCATCATCTTGGTGAGCGAAGCGGGGTGGCGTTCCACCGTCTCATTGCGGGCGTAGAGGATTTTTCCGGTGACGCCGTCGATCACCATGGCGGCGTCCTTGGCCGGGTCGGTAGGGCTTGCCGGCATGCGCACCACGGCGCGGTGGCGGCTGGCCTTGCCATGGCGCGCGGCCATGGCCGGCTCGCCGATCCCAACCAAAAACACGGCCAGGGCGGCTATTGCGGTCAGGAAACGAGGTCGAAACGGTAAAGACAATAAAAACCCCAACGCCGGATAACCCTTTGCAAAAGACCAAATTGCGACAGCTTCCGCAAGTCAGAATCAAGAATACACTATGCGCTTCGGGCATTTACCAAGGATTAACATTAGTTCCCGAGTTCCTTCCCAGTCCTGGATAAAAATTTATGGTGCGCCGCACAATTAACCCTTGACTGCCAATCGGCGCTGTCTCATATAAGCTATGTTGCACTGCAACAGGCCACCGGAAAACCGGTCCTGCCCTAACGAACAGAGAGGACATGACATGAGCAAAGCAAAAACGGCCGGTGAAAAGGCGACCGCCTCGGCTGAAACCGTTCTGGAAAACAGCGCCGCGGCCATGAAGACCGGCCTGGAGAAAGCCCTCAAGGGTTATGACGCGTTCGTCGGTTACGGCAAGGATACCGCCGACGCCGTCACCAAGTCGGCCACTGTCACCGGCAAGGGCATTGAGAGCATCAACAGCGAAATCTATTCCTATTCCAAGCAATCCATCGAAGACGCCGTCGCCGCCACCAAGGCCGTGTTGGGCTCCAAGTCGGTGCATGAAGCGTTTGAGTTCCAGACCGACTATGCCAAGTCCGCCTTCGAAGCCTATGTCGGCGAGATGAGCAAGCTCAGCGAACTGGCCACCGCCACCACCAAGGATTCCTTCGCGCCTTTCAAAGGCCGCGTGCAGGCTTGGCTGGACACGGTACAGAGCGTCCGCGCCGCCTAACGCCTGATCCTACCGCATTGCAAAGGGCCCCGGTCTGCCGCCGGGGCCCTTTTGTTTATCCCCTCCATTCCGGCCTGCGCGCCTGACGGCGCTTGGCGTTCGGTTGGCTTGGCCGCCAACGTCACCCTTCGCAACTTTGCCGTGGTACTCGGCTTACGCCTGCGCGCCATGGCGTTGCTACGGCCACCTCCCCCGCCTGTACGCTAACGCGTACGCGGGGGAGGGCCGCTGGAGTTGAATTTTTGTTTGGTAGTAACCAGATAGGAGTATCCCACTAGGCAGAATGCCAATCCGCGTTAGGATAGGCGCGAAAGCGAAGCAGAATCTCGCAATGAAGGATTCGGGCGGCAACAGCGGCGACGGCAAGAATGGGTCGGGCAATACCGGCACCGGCATTGTCACCAAAACGCGCCCCAAGACCAAAAAGCCCAGCCTCTACAAAGTGCTTCTGCTGAACGACGATTACACGCCCATGGAGTTCGTGGTTCACATTCTGGAAAAGATCTTCGGAAAATCCCGCGAGGAAGCGGTGGATGTCATGCTGCATGTCCACCGTCACGGGGTGGGTGTTTGCGGCATTTTTACGTTCGAAGTCGCAGAAACAAAAGTCGCCCAGGTGATTGAATTTTCCCGGCGGCACCAACATCCTCTGCAGTGCACGATGGAGAAGGAATAGATGCCGTCACTTTCGCGCAGCCTGGAACAGGCCCTGCACCACGCCATCAAGCTCGCCAGCGAACGGCATCACGAATATGCCACGCTGGAACACCTGCTGCTGGCTCTGCTCGACGACGCCGATGCCAGCCAGGTGATGAAGGCCTGCAATGTCGATATGGATGTGCTGCGCAAGTCGGTGCAGAAATATATCGACGAGGATTTGGCCACCCTGGTGATGGATGAATCGGAGGAAGCCAAACCCACCACCGGCTTCCAGCGCGTGGTGCAGCGCGCCGTGCTGCATGTTCAGAATTCCGGCCGCGACGAAGTCACCGGCGCCAATGTGCTGGTGGCGCTGTTCACCGAGCGCGAAAGTCACGCCGTCTATTTCCTGCAAGAGCAGAATATGAACCGGCTGGATGCCGTCAGCTATATCAGCCACGGTATTGCCAAGCGCCCAGGGATGAGCCAGCCCAAGCAGGTGCGCGGAACCGATGAGGAAGAGGAGGGCGAAAAACCCTCCAAGCAGGGCACCGAAGCGCTGGAGGCCTATTGCATCAACCTCAATGAAAAGGCCAAGTCCGGCAAAGTGGACCCTTTGATCGGCCGTGGTCCCGAGGTGGAGCGCACCATCCAGATCCTGTGCCGCCGCCAAAAGAACAATCCCTTGTTCGTGGGCGATCCCGGCGTGGGCAAAACCGCCATCGCCGAAGGCCTGGCGCGCAAGATCATCCGCGGCGAAGTGCCCGAAGTGCTGCGCGGCTCCGTCATCTATGCCCTGGATATGGGTTCGCTGATCGCGGGCACCCGCTATCGCGGCGATTTCGAGGAACGGCTCAAAACGGTGGTGAAGGAGCTGGAAAACCTGAAAGGGGCGATCCTGTTCATTGACGAGATCCATACCGTGATCGGGGCGGGCGCCACCAGCGGCGGGGCGATGGACGCCTCCAATCTGCTCAAACCTGCGCTGGCGGCGGGCACGCTGCGCTGCATCGGCTCGACCACCTATAAGGAATACCGCCAATATTTCGAGAAGGACCGCGCCCTGGTGCGCCGGTTCCAGAAGATCGACGTGTCCGAGCCGACCATCGAGGATTCCATCAAGATCCTGATGGGCATCAAGAGCTACTTCGAGAATTACCACAAGCTGCGCTACACCGCCGACGCCATCAAGGCGGCGGTGGAACTGTCGGCCAAATACATCAACGACCGCAAGCTCCCCGACAAGGCGATCGACGTGATCGACGAACTGGGCGCCTCACAGATGCTGCTGCCGGAAAGCCGCCGCAAGAAGGTGGTCAATGTGCGCGACGTCGAAGAGATCGTCGCCAAGATCGCGCGCATTCCGGCCAAGTCTGTGTCCAAGGACGATGCCGAGGCGCTCAAGACTCTGGAAGCCGATCTGGGCCGGGTGGTTTATGGACAGGACGCCGCCATCCATGCCCTTTCCTCGGCGATCAAGCTGGCGCGCGCGGGCTTGCGCCAGCCGGAAAAGCCCATCGGTTCCTATCTGTTCTCCGGCCCCACCGGCGTGGGCAAGACCGAAGTCGCCAAGCAATTGGCCCGCGTCTTGGGCGTGGAATTCCTGCGCTTCGATATGAGCGAGTATATGGAGCGCCACACCGTCTCGCGCCTGATCGGCGCGCCGCCGGGCTATGTCGGCTTCGACCAGGGCGGCTTGCTCACCGACGGCATCGACCAGCATCCCCATTGCGTGCTTTTGCTGGACGAAATCGAAAAGGCGCATGGCGATTTGTTCAATATTCTCTTGCAGGTGATGGATCACGGCAAGCTGACCGACCATAACGGCAAGAAGATCGACTTCCGCAATGTGGTGTTGATCATGACCACCAATGCGGGCGCCAGCGATGCCGCCAAGGACGCTATCGGTTTTGGCCGCGGCAAGCGGGAAGGCGAGGACGAGGAGGCGATCAAGAAATTGTTCACGCCGGAATTCCGCAACCGCCTGGACGCGGTGATCGGCTTTGCGCCCTTGTCGCGCGCCACCATCGACAAGGTGGTGGAAAAGTTCGTGCTGGAACTGGAAGCCCAACTGGCCGACCGCGACGTGACCTTCGACCTGACGCCGGAAGCCACCCGCTGGCTGGGCGAAAAGGGCTATGACGACGCCTTTGGCGCCCGTCCCCTGGCGCGGGTGATCCAGGACAATATCAAAAAACCGCTGGCGGACGAGATCTTGTTCGGCAAGCTCAAGGATGGTGGTACGGTGCGCGTGCTGCTCGACCGCGACAAGGACAAGTTGGTCTTTGAATTCGTGCCCGCGGCGGACGCCAAGCCGCGCCCGCCGCAGCGGGGCAAGAAGAAGGCCGAGGATGTCGAAAAGTAATGAGGCCGAAAAATAGGGAGATGCTCATGACCCATGGATTGCGCGTCGCATTGGCCGCATCGGCGCTGCTGTTTGCAGGCCCCGCCTTTGCCCATCACGGCTGGAGCGGCCAGGACGAAAAAGTCAGCGCCCTGACCGGCACGGTGGTGCAGGGCGTCAGCCTGGCAGGCCCGCATGCCAGCATGAAGATCAAGGTCGGCAACGAGGTGTGGGACATCACCCTGGCGCCGCCGGCGCGCACCGCGCGTTCCGGCCTGGCGGAAGGCTTGATCCCGGTGGGCGACACGGTGACGGTGCGCGGCAACCGCACCACCGAATCTGGGCGGCATGAGATGAAGACCATCTATGTGCGCCATGGCGCCAAGGAATATCACGTCTATCCCGACCGCGAATAAGGCGTGAGCGTCCCGGAATTTCTGACCTGGCTGGAAGCCTCGCCGCTGGGCGTGCTGACGCGCTCATTGGGGGTGTGGAGCTACGGCATCATCAATTTGGTCCATATCCTGGGCGTCGTCATGCTGTTCGGCGCGATCCTGCTGCTCGATCTGCGGCTGTTGGGCGCTTGGCGGCGCATTCCCCTGGCGACCCTGTCAGGCCCCACCACAATGCTGGCGCGGATCGGCTTTCTGGTTGCGGTGTGCAGCGGCCTGCCCATGCTGGCGGTTGCGGCGACGGAGTATGCCGACAATCCGTTTTTGCTGATCAAATTTCCCGCCATCGCGCTGGCGCTGGTCAATGTCTGGCTGGTGCATCGTAGCCAGGCCTGGCGCGCCCATCCAGTGCGCGCGCTGATGCCCAGCGAGGAGCGGCGTCTGAAGGTGGGCGCGGCGTTATCCCTCGGCTTTTGGCTGACCGCCATCACGGCAGGGCGCATGATCGGTTATTGGTAAGGCTGAAGCCTAAAGCGGCTCCTGGTAATGCTCCATCGCCGGGGGTGAGACGAAATGCGGGCTCAGCAAAGCGCGCCATTGGGTGAAGGATTCCGACTCGCGGAAACCTTTCATGTGGCAATCCACATCGTCCCATAGCACCAGCAGGATATAGCTGTCGGGATTTTCAATGCCGCGCCGCATCTCGGCCTTGCGGCAGCCCTTGGAGGCCTCGATCAGCTTGCGCGCCTCAGCATAAGCCGCCTCGAACTGCTGCGCATGGCCGGGCTTGATGGGAAAAATGGCGCGTTCCAGGATCACAATGCACTCCGTATCTTTGCGGCGATGGGTTCCAAACGCGCCGCCTCTACCATGACTTTGCCGTGCGGCGCCATGGGGACATCTTCCCAGCGCGGCAC
>DATEEB010000129.1:0-5623 GCA_035281345.1 Rhizomicrobium sp.
GTGGGATGGCGGCGGTTGTCCTTGCCTTTGGCAAGCCTCCCCCATAGGTTCGCGCCCTCAAAACGCACCCGTAGCTCAGCTGGATAGAGCACCAGACTACGAATCTGGGGGTCAGAGGTTCGAATCCTTTCGGGTGCGCCATTTTTTGCGCGAAGCGCAAAAAATGGCGCAGGCAAGCGCCCATAGGCGGCGTTTGGCGGTTAGCGGCAGCGTAACCGCGCGTCGTGCGCCGCCTGCCCCTCGCTTACGCTCAAGGGCGTTCGTCGCTCGAAATGGTCCCCCGGACCATTTCGTCCGCTGTGCGGACCGCTCCTCACGGGCGCGCCGCCCGGGAAGTCCCGCACCGGTTTGACATTTCGAGCCCGCGAAGCGGACGCGCAGCAAGCCCGCCCGCGGCGACTAGCGACAGCGTAGTGTCGTGCAACTTGAGGGCGGGCGCGGCAGGACGAAAACTTCGGATTCACGTAAATCTACACGACCCCAATTCTTCTTGTCGCAAGGTTAGTGCAGCCATGTCCGGTCAGCGCGTTCAACGGAAGTAGGCGGTGGCTTCATCCAAAATCCTCTTCATCGATCGTGCCGCGCCAGCCCCGACATCGAGGCGCCGGCTCACGCACGCCAACAACTATCTGATCGTTGAATCGCGACGGCCTTGCGAAAGCGTCTCGACCAAGCCCACAGTCCAGCACATCGGGCATCCGCGCAGCGCGATGAGGGCGGCAACGCCCGCGCCCAAGGATAGCCAAGGGTGCGCGGTTTGGTGGACGATGGCCCAAGCGAGTAGCGCCGCTGCGGCTGCGCCGCGCATCAGGTGCGCGCCGAGGCAGGCGCTCCCGAACATGCCGGCTCCACGAAAGTAATTCATGTGCTCTCTCGTCCGCTGTCCTTTGTGCCGAGCAGGTATTCGCGCACCAATGTGCGGGCGCGGCGCAGGCGGCTTTTGGCCGCTTCGCGCGTCACGCCGAGCCGCCCGGCGATTTCCCCAATCGTCAGGTCTTCGAGATCTCGCAGCAGCAGCACTTCGCGATGGGACGGCGAAAGCGACTCGATGGCATTGACCAAGTCTATGCGTAACTCGTCCGGCGGGACCTTTGCGAACTCGCGTGACTCTTCCAGGCTGGCGAGCTCCTCGACTCCGCGCATCAGCATCAGCGCCGGCAGCATGCAAAGGCGGGCGATGACGGTCAGTAGCCAGCCGGCGAGTGCGGCTGGACTGCGGATCGTACCCACGCGCCGGTACACGACGATGAGGGCTTCTTGCACCACATCTTCGATGACGGAGGTGCGGTGGCAATGGCGCCGGGCGTAGCGTAGAATGTCCGGCTGCAGCGCCACCAATAGCTGTGTCAGCGCGTGCCGGTCACCCGACTGTGCCGCGAGCAAGAGATCGTCTGATACGCGCGCCAAGGCGGTCACCCCTTCAGTGGCTTGCGCCCGGCGATGGCGCAGGCAGGGCAATAGCCGAACACGCCGGTGACCAGCGTCACGACACCCGCGCCGCTGAGCAGTAGCCCGAGCGGCGAAGCGTGCAGCGCAACCACACCGCAGATGAGCATCAAGCCTCCGCCGATCAGCCTGGCTGCGCGCTCCCACCCGCCAATGTTCTTCCTATACCACACGGTTCTGTGCTCCGGTTCGTGACGCGCCGCTATGGCGCATTCACCCAGATAATAAGAGGGCGCAAACCCGGCGCCGGGGTCGCGGCATGAAAAATAATTTGAGGGGGGGTAGTTTCAGCAGGCTGGCGTGGGCGTCGGGTGCGGGCCTGGGCCGCTGAGGAACGCCGGCATCGCCTAACCCGTCACGCTCGCATAGCCGCAAACACCAGAACTTGGCTCGCCGGTGAAACGCTCATCCGGGACATTCCAAACGGACTCATCAGAGACTTTGATCCCTTCTGGAAGCCAGGGCGAGCTTCTTAACGAGCCCGTCAGGGATTGGCTGGCTCGGCGAGAAGGTGACGCCAGTCTTGGTAGATTTGAGCCCGACCGCGGCAATGTCGTCGGCATGCGACTTGATGGCGGAAGGAGATAGATAGAGGCCGCATTGCTTACTGAACGCTGCATAACCTGCGATGATGGATTGTCCGATCCTGAACCCTGGCATTTTATAGGCGATGACTTCTTCAGCGTCAGGCAGCGCGCGCGCAAGTTGAGCGCGCAATCGAACCAGCAGAGGGCGGAGGTCTTTAGGAGCCTCAGCTATGTAGGCGTCGTGATCCGCAAACATGGCCAGACCAGGCTTATGCTAGCGTGACATCCAAGGCAAGCATCCATAGGCGGCGCTAGGCGGTTAGCGGCAGCGTAACCGCGCGTCGTGCGCCACATTCTGGCGGCCTCCCAAAGATTAGTCCTGGCCAAATGCGGGATGATAGTCCACCTCGCCGGCGGCAATGCCTTCGCCAAACTTCAGTCGCATGAAGAACTCTGGCGGCACCCCTTTGTATTGTAATTCGCTGTCTTTCTCGAACCCAAAACGTTGGTAATAGGCAGGTGCGCCGACCACGACGCAACCGGCTGCACCTTGCAGGCGCAGCTTCTCCAACCCGCGCCGGATCAGTTCGCCCCCGGTCCCCTTGCCTTGGTGTTGGGGCCGGACCGAAACCGGCCCGAGCCCGAACCAGCCCATATCCGCTCCATCAATGGTGACGGGCGAAAAGGCTATGTGACCGACGATCTCGGTTCCTTCGGTGCCGACCAGCGACAGTGTGAGCGCCCCCGCTTCCCGCAATCGGCCGACGATCAAGGGCTCGGACGGGCGGCTATGCTCCGCTTTCGTGAAAGCCGCGGCAATGACATCCGCGATGGGGGCGATATCTCCTGCCTGCTCTTCTCGTATCATCATGTCAGATTCTACCTGTTATCGCGTTGAGGGCGAACAGAGCGGCGCCCTATGAGATGCAGTATGGACTGGAAGCTGCGCGGCTTGAAGAAGCGCGCAAGCTCGACGAGGACGGTTTCGATAGCTATCCGGCGCGCTTGGCCTTGGGCTGCATGTGCTGTTTGCGGAAATCCTTGAGCAGTTGGCGCAGGCCCGGCTCCGCGACTTTGGCGATGGCTTGCTCAATCGGACACCAGTGCAACACCCGGACATTCTTTTCCGGCCAATCGTCCAGTTGCTTGGTCACCGCCAGCGCAAAGACGTCGACGCTGCAGGGCATGCCGCCGCCATCCTTGCGCGCTTTCAAATAGTGATAGGCGCCGATGGGCTGGGCGCTGATCTTGCCGGTGACGCCGGCTTCCTCGAAAGCCTCGCGGGCGGCATTGTCGGCTGGGCTCGATTCGGCCTCGGGCCAGCCCTTGGGCAAGATCCAGCGTTTGGTGTTCAGGGAAGTGATCAGCAGGACTTCCAGGGTCGAGGCGCGCTTGGGCGCGGGGCGCCAGCAAAGCGCCGCCACCTGTTTGCCATGCTCGCGAAAAAGAGGATCGCCCGGCACCGCCCTGCCCCCGTGATTCGAGGGGTATTCTACGATTCATCCGTCTACGTCCCAACAGGCTGGACCGGCAAAGGTTAACGCCTGGAGTCTCGGTTCGCCGCGCAATTTTCCGCCCTTGTCTCCATCCTGAGGGATTGCTTGTCGCCAGCAGGCCATATTTCCAGCACCGTTGCGTGCTACGCAACGAAGTAGGGGCCATTGGACCGCACGCGGTCCGGCAAAGGATTTTTCCATGAATCGCAGACATCTCCTGCTCGGCGCGGGCGCGCTGACGGTTTGGTTCGGCCCGGCGGCGCGGGCCGCCAATGTGGCGGAGAATTTCATCAGCGCCAATATTCAGGCCGGCTTCGATATTCTCAACGATCAGGCGGTGACAGCGGTGCAGCGGCGCGAGCGGTTCGCCGCTTTGCTGCTCGGCCTTACCGATGTGCGGCGTGTGGCGCTGTTTCTGCTGGGACGCTATGCGGCGCAAGCGGCGCAAGCCGATCTCGACGCCTATGTCGCGGCCTATCAAGACTATGTGCTGGCGATATATCAGTCCTATTTTGCGCGCTATGCGGGACAGAGCTTGCGGGTGACCGCATCGCGCGAGCGCGCGCCCAATGACTTTGTGGTCACGACCAGCATGGCGGGCGCAAACAGCACGCCTCTACCGATCGATTTCCGCGTGCGCACAGACGGTCCCAAGCCCATTCTGGTGGATCTTGGCGTGGGCGGTGTGTGGCTTTCTTTGGCGCAGCGTGATGAGTTCCTTGCCGTGCTGGCGCAGAATAGCGGCGACATCAAAGCCTTGTCCGCACATTTGCGCGCTGCCCAATCGCGCTGATGCGCTGGTGTCCCGATTCTGAAATTCGCAAGATCTCTATATCGCCCTCCAGGCGAATTTCAGAATCGAAGGACACCAGCAACTTATTGAATCTAGTGTCGTTTGGTTTCGAAGTTCGCCTCAGAGGCCGATATTGATGTTATGGCGAACTTCGAAACCACGACACTAGGAACTTTTGTTCCGCAAAGTTGCAGCTTGAGTTTTCACGAGTACGCGGTTATCTCCCCGCCGCTGGGGTGCGTAAGCGTGGCGCCATTTGGTTCCACGGCAACGAAAAAGTTTCGCGCGCCCGTTCAGCCTTTCCAATTCCGCTTGTTTCACGCTGGCCCACTGGGGAGATGTTGTGTCCAATTCCAAATCTGTTGCGGTTGCCAAACATTCCGCGCGCGCTTTTACCTACACCCTGCTGTTCGGAGGGCTCACGGTCGCGGCATGGCTGGCGACCCAACGCATGGATTTCGACATGCGCCGGCCCGTATCGGTCGAGCCTCCCTCGTTGAGCCAAGCGATGCGTGCGCCGGAGCCGGCGCATCCTTCAGCGTATGACGAAGAATCCGCCATGTCGGCGGCGCAGTTGCTCAATCGCTGGGACAGCGTGATCGGCGAAGCCTCGCGGCGGTTCCGTGTGCCCAAGGCCTGGATCCGCGCCGTGATGCGCCAGGAAAGTGGCGGCCGCACCATGCTGGGCCACAATCAACCGATCGTCAGCCGCGCCGGCGCGATTGGCCTGATGCAGGTTTTGCCCGCCACCTACGCCGAGATGGCGCAGGAGCATGGACTGAGCAACAATCCGTTCGATGCCCGCGACAATGTCATGGCGGGCGCCGCCTATTTGCGCTGGTTGCGCCACAAGTATGGCTATCCGGCGATGTTCGCGGCCTACAATGCCGGACCCGGGCGGCTGGAGGATCATCTGCAGCGCGGCGTGCGCCTTCCCCTGGAGACTCGCGCCTATGTGGGCGGCATCGCCAAGACCTTGAAGCTGCAGACTGCGAAACTTCAGATCGGCAAAAGCGGGCTGGATCTGGTTCGCCTCACCCGCCCCGACGGTGCGCCGGTCAGAATCGACCCCGCGCAGGTCATAGCGGTCCGCGCGGCCGAGCCGGGCGAATTCGCCCCCAGCGTTAAAACCGTTCTGGTCTTGGGCAAGCGCAAGCAACAGGGCATCCGCGAGGATGTGCTGGCCGTCACGGCCGCGGTCCGGGCGGCGGGCAAGACGATCTAGGGTCCGGACTCAATTGGCCCACCATGTGATGGCGGCGGCGAGAAGGACGGCGGATAGGAAGTTGCGCGCCAGCTTGTCGTATCGGGTCGCGATGCGCCGGAAGTCCTTGAGCCGGCAAAACATGCGCTCGATAACG
>DATEEB010000130.1:0-2926 GCA_035281345.1 Rhizomicrobium sp.
CGTTATCGAGCGCATGTTTTGCCGGCTCAAGGACTTCCGGCGCATCGCGACCCGATACGACAAGCTGGCGCGCAACTTCCTATCCGCCGTCCTTCTCGCCGCCGCCATCACATGGTGGGCCAATTGAGTCCGGACCCTAGACCTCCCGGGCGGGGTAGCGATCACGGATATGGGCGTTGAAATATCTGCCCAAGGAATCGGCAAAGATCAGTCCGTCATAGACTTCCTGCGGTACGTCTTCATAGACATAGGTCCGGTGTGTTTCGCGAAAGGTAGCGCATAAGGTATGCGCATTTTCGTCATAGCTGACTTGTTCCAGCGCCGCGGATTGGACATAGGGCATGGCTCTCAAACGAAAAAGGCGCGGATCGTATCCGCGCCTTTTGTGATAACTCTGCCGTGAAATTCACTAGGTGTCTGTCAGGAGCAGCCCGAAGTCGAACCGCAAGTGTTGCATTTCATGCAGGTGCCGTTGCGCACCAGGGTGAAATTGCCGCACGCCCCGCAACTGTCGCCCTCAAAACCCTTGAGCCGGGCCTCCGCCGCCCGTGCCGCGCGCGCCGCGCTTTGCGCGGAAACCGGCTTGTTCAGGGCTGCTTCCAAGGATGCCACTTGCGCGCTGACGGTGCTGAGGGTGGCTTCCACCCCGGCGCGGATTTCCGACAGGTCCAATTCGCCGCCGGTGTCCACATCGTTGCCGGGCTCGAACATCTCCTGGTGGAAATGTTCCTCCTCGGCCAACATCTTGGGCGCCGCGCCGCCGCGTACCACCGCCATCTGGGTGCGCCCGCGCAGATAGCCGCTGGACGCCAGCTTAGCGATCGCCACTTCCTGGGTGCCGCCATCGCCGCCGCCCTTGCCCAGATCCTCGTCGGCCGATGGGACCACATGCGCCAGATCGGTGCGGCCCAGATAAGAGACGCCCAGCTCGCGGAAGATATAGTCCAGCACACTGGTGGCGTTCTTGATGGAATCGTTGCCGATCACCAAGCCGGCCGGTTCGAAGCGGGTAAAGGTGAAGGCTTCGACGAATTCCTCCAGCGGCACGCCATATTGCAGCCCCACCGAAATGGCGATGGCGAAATTGTTCATCAGGCTGCGGAAGGCGGCGCCTTCCTTGTGCATGTCGATGAAAATTTCGCCCAGCCGTCCATCCTCATACTCGCCGGTATGCAGATAGACTTTGTGGCCGCCGACAATGGCCTTTTGGGTATAGCTCTTGCGGCGATGGGGCA
Organism: Rhizomicrobium sp.; assembly: GCA_035281345.1. Classification (GTDB taxonomy): domain Bacteria; phylum Pseudomonadota; class Alphaproteobacteria; order Micropepsales; family Micropepsaceae; genus Rhizomicrobium. The sequence continues at coordinate 1,236 of DATEEB010000130.1, forward strand.
GCCGTTCGCGCTCATGGCTGCGCACCTTCTCGATCACCCGTTCCACGATCCGTTCGGTGACAACGGTCTGTTGCGCCGGCAGGCGTGGGGCCTCCGGCAGGACATCGTCTTCCTCGTCATCGGCAAAGGCGAAGACTTGGGCAGCCAGTGGCTGGCTCAGTTTGGAGCCGTCGCGGTACAGGGCATTGGCTTTCAGCCCCAGCTTCCAGGACAGTATATAGGCTTCGCCGCAGTCGGTGACTTTGGCGCTGCCCGCCATGTTGATGGTCTTGGAGATGGCGCCCGAGATGAAGGGCTGCACCGCCGCCATCATGCGGATATGGGATTCCACGCTCAAGGCGCGTTTGCCGATGCGCCCGCAGGGATTGGCGCAATCGAACACCGGCAGATGCTGTTCCTTGAGATAGGGCGCGCCTTCCAGACTCATGGCGCCGCAGACATAGAGATTGGCGGCGTCGATATCGGCCTTGGAAAAACCCAGCGTCCTCAGCATGTCGAAGTCGGGCGCATCCAGGGCGGCGGCTTCGATTTTCAGCACCTGGGTGCAGAAACCGGTGCCCAGCGTGTATTTGTTGAAGACAAAGCGGATATCGAAGGCCGCTTCCAGGGCCGCCTCGATCTGGCCGATCTGTTCCTCGCCAAAGCCCTTGCCGCGCAGGGCGTCGTAATTGATGCGCCCCGAGAAATCCTCCAGCGTGCCATGGCCCACGGCATAGGCAACGATGGCGTCTATCTCCGCCTGGCCGTAGCCCAGATTGGCCAGGGCCTCGGGAACACAGCGGTTGATGATCTTGAAATAGCCGCCGCCCGCCAGGGTCTTGAACTTGACCAAGGCAAAGTCCGGTTCGACCCCGGTGGTGTCGCAATCCATCACCAGGCCGATGGTGCCAGTGGGCGCGATCACGGTGGCCTGGGCGTTGCGGAACCCGTTTTCCTTGCCCTTGGCCAAGGCATCGTCCCAGACACGCTTGGCGGCCTGCGCCAGATACGGATCGGAGATGGCTTTGTGGTCCAGCGGCACCGGAAGGGTGGCGAGTTTCTCATAGCCGGACGCCTCCCCATAGGCGGCGCGGCGATGGTTGCGGATCACCCGCAGCATGGCGTCGCGGTTGGCGGCGAATTCGGGGAATGGTCCCAACTCGCCCGCCATTTCCGCGGACGCCGCATAAGAGGCGCCCGTCATCAAGGCGGCAATGGCGCCGGCCATGGCGCGGCCCTCGCGGCTGTCATAGGGAATGCCGGCGCTCATCAACAAGCCGCCGATATTGGCGTAACCCAGGCCCAAGGTGCGGTAGTCATAGGATAGTTGCGCGATCTCCTTGGAAGGGAATTGCGCCATCAAGACCGAAATCTCCAGCACCATGGTCCAGAGCCGCACGGCATGCTCGAAGGCTTCGACGTCAAAACCCTTGTTGCCGCTTATGGGGCTGGCGCCGGCTTCGCCGGCGGGGGCCTTGCGGAAGGCCATCAGGTTCAGCGAGGCCAGATTGCAGGCGGTATCGTCCAGGAACATATATTCGCTGCAGGGATTGGAGGCGCGGATTTCGCCGCCCGCCGGGCAAGTGTGCCAGTCATTGATACTGGTGTGGAACTGGATGCCCGGATCGGCGCAGGCCCAGGCGGCGTAGGAGACCTTCTCCCACAACTCGCGCGCCTTCACCGTCTTGGCGATTCTGCCGCTGCCGCGATAG
>DATEEB010000131.1:0-3182 GCA_035281345.1 Rhizomicrobium sp.
CCACTGTGCCAGGGCGCAGTCAACAAACCCTTAAGCATATCGGCGCATATAGAATCAGTGTTGTTGTACATTCCGCGGAACGCTGATGGCTCTTGTGCACATCGTTTGTTTGGCCCGCGGGTTTCGTGCCGAATTTTCTTATGTCCCGTTAACGCCCAACTCCTGACGCAATAAAGGGTTAACCCTTCAAACCATGTTGTCCCAGCGTGTCCTGGCTTTCGCCGCCCTATTTGCCTTTGTGGTGCTGGTGATGAGCGCGCTGTTGACGGGCGGCAATCTGGGCATGGCCGATTCCGGCCCGACGCGGGTTTCCTTCCAGATCGCCACCGGTTCCACGGAAGGCGTCTATTTCCCCGTCGGCCAGGCCATGGCCGGGATGATCAGCCACCCCCTGGGCGTGGGCCGCTGCGATACCGCCACGGTATGCGGCCCTGCCGGCGTGATCCTGTCGGCGCGCACCAGCCAGGGTTCCACCGACAATCTGCGTTCGGTCGATCAAGGCTTGGTGGATTCCGGTTTTGCCGATGGTGATTTGATCGCTGCCGCCAGGGCGGGGCGCGGCGCCTTCCGCCGGCCGGCGCGGCATTTGCGCGTGATCGCGGCCCTGTTTCCGGAAGAGGCGCATCTGGTGGTATCGGCCAAGTCCAATGTCCGGTCGGCCGGGGATTTGCGCGGCAAGCGCGTGTTGATCGGTGCGCCGGGCAGCGGTGTCCAGATGCGGGCGCGTGCGATTCTGGCCGCCTACCGGGTGCGGGTGCGGGAAATCATTTCCGATCAGCCGGCGGATCAGATGTTGAAGGATGGCAAGATCGACGCTTATTTCGCGGTCACCGGCGTGCCTTTGGATTCCATCCGCAATCTGCTTGGACAGCGCGTCGCGCGATTGGTGCCCATTGACGGGGAGGGCCGCGAGCGGTTGATCCGCATGGTGCCGCAACTTTCGCCTGCCACCATTGCGGCGGGGGCCTATCCGGGCACGGCGGCGGTGGAAACGGTTTCCACCCGTGCCTATTGGGTGACGCGCGACCGCGCGCCGGATCCTTTGATCTATGGTATCACGCGGGCCTTGTTCCATCCGGCCAACCACGGTGCGCTGGCCACCAGCCATCCCAGCGCGCGCGGCATCGGGTTGGACAATGCCACAGTCGATCTCCCCGCGCCGCTGCATCCCGGCGCGGCGCGTTTTTATCGCGAAAAAGGGCAGATTTCCGGATAACTAGGCGATACCGGCTTCGGCTTCTTTTTGCGCCGCCATTAGCCATTCGCGCATCGCGGGCAGGGCCAACACCCGATCCATATACGCGCGCACCGGCGCAGGCACCGCGACGCCATAGGTCTCAAAGCGCGCGACCACCGGCGCATACATACAGTCGGCCACCGACAAGTGCCCGAAAAGAAATTCGCCTTTGTAGGTTTCCAGTGCGCTTTCCCATGCCGCGATGATGCGGGCGATCTGCTTTTGGGTGTCCGCGCGCAACGCCGGCAGGGGCTTCTTGCGGGCGAAATTCATGGCATCGGTGAGCTGCTCGCGCAAATCCGGAAAGCCGGAATGCATCTCACTGGCATAGGACCGCGCCGTCGCGCGCGCCGCCGCATCTTGTGGCCACAACAGGCTTTGCGGATGACGCTCGGCCAGGGTTTCGCAAATGGCCAGGCTGTCCCATACCGTCAGGGTCGTGCCGTTTTCCTCGATCTTGAGCACCGGCACTTTGCCGGCCGGGGAATGGTTGAGGATCTGTTCGCGGGTGGTGGGATGCTCGGTCCGGCGCAGAGGGATGTCCACGGTTTCGAATGGCGCCCCTATGGCCTTCAGCGCCACAAAAGGTCTCAGGCTCCAGCTCGACCAGCTGCGGGTGCCGACGATCAGGGTATAGCGGGCCATGCGGGCTCCTGTTGGAGCCAGTGGCTCCTTGCGGTTAAGAGCGGCGATTCTTAAAGTCCTGAAGCGCAAACGGCCAGCCGCAAACATTAAGGGCCTTCTATGCATCCCAGTCTTGTCAAAAGCGCCCGCAGCGCCATTCCCCTGCATGCCATTGCCGCCAAGGACGCCAAGACGTGGCTGGCCAAACAAAAACGCTCGGGATTGGCGCAAGCCTCCGGTTTTGGCGGCGCGGCGGGAGCCCTGATCGCGTTGCCGGATGCCCGGGGCGGCATCGCCGCCTGGGTTTTGGGTCTGGGCGATGCCAAGGATGCTTTCGCTTTGGCGGCGGCGGGGGAAAAATTGCCGGCGGGCACCTATCGGCTGGGCGAGGTGCCGGATTTCTGCGGCGGCGCGCAAGCGGCGTTGGCCTGGCTGATGGGCGGCTATGTCTTTGCCCGTTACAAGAAAAAGAGCCCGCCCAAGGCCAAGCTCGTGCTTCCCGCCGGGGTGGGCGGCGAAGAGATTTCGGATGTCGCGGAAAATCTTTTTCTGGCGCGCGATCTCATCAACACGCCCGCCAACGATATGGGTCCCGCCGAATTGGAGGCCGCCGCGCGGGCCTTGGCGAAAAAGCACGGCGCGCGCATCGCCATTACCGACGGCGCGGCGCTGGCCAAGAAGTATCCTCTGATTGCGGCGGTGGGCGCAGGCTCGCCGCGTGCCCCGCGCTTGATCGACATCACATGGGGCAAGGGGCCGCTTGTGACACTGGTTGGCAAGGGCGTCTGCTTTGACACCGGCGGTCTGGACATCAAGCCGTCCGCCGCCATGCTGACCATGAAAAAGGATATGGGCGGGGCGGCCTGCGTCCTGGCGGTTGCCGGCATGGCGATGCGCGCCAAACTCAAACTGCGGTTGCGCGTGCTGATTCCGGCGGTGGAAAATTCGGTGTCGGGCGCGGCCATGCGCCCCGGTGATATTTTTTCCAGCCGCAAAGGCCTGACGGTCGAGATCGGCAATACCGATGCGGAAGGCCGCTTGGTTCTGGCCGATGCCTTGGCGGATGCCGATGATGAAAAGCCGGACTTGCTGATCGATATCGCCACCTTGACCGGGGCGGCGCGCGCCGCCACCGGCATGGAGCTGCCGCCTTTCTTCACCGACGATGAAACGCTTGCCGGCGATCTGACGCGGCTGGGCATGGCGGTGCAGGACCCGCTATGGCGTTTGCCATTGTGGCGCGGCTATGAAGACACATTGAGCAGCCGGGTGGCCGATCTCAACAACAATCCGGCCTACAATTATGCGGGGGCGATCACCG
>DATEEB010000132.1:0-3707 GCA_035281345.1 Rhizomicrobium sp.
AGCGCGGTGGCGGCACGCACATCTTTTTGCCGCATCAGGCTTTCGCCCACCAGCACGGTGGTGACCTTGGCCCCGGCCAGGCGCTTCAAGTCGGCGGGGGCCGAAATGCCGCTTTCCGCCACCACATGCACGCCGCGCGGCACCTTGGGCGCCAGCCGCAAGGTCACGCCCATGTCGGTAACAAAGGTCTTCAGGTTGCGGTTGTTGATGCCGATCAGAGCGGCATCCAGGTCCAGCGCCCGTTCCAGCTCGGCTTCGTCATGGATTTCCACCAGCGTATCCATGTTCCAGCGCGCGGCTTCGTCGAGCAGGGCGCGAGCCTGATCGTCGTTCAGCATCGCCATGATGATCAGGATGCAGTCGGCGCCCCAGGAGCGGGCCTCCACCACCTGATAAGGCTCGATCATGAAATCCTTGCGCAGCACGGGCAGGCGGGTGACCTCGCGCGCCTGGGTCAGATATTCCGGCGCGCCCTGGAAAGAGGGGGCATCGGTCAAAACCGAAAGACAGGCGGCGCCGCCTTCCTCATAGGCCATCGCCAAAGCGGGCGGATCGAAATCGGCGCGGATAAGCCCCTTGGAAGGCGAAGCTTTCTTGATTTCGGCAATCAGGCCGTATTCGCCGCCGGCTTTCTTCTCATCCAGCGCCGCCACAAAGCCGCGCGGCGCTTCGACGTCGCGGGCGCGCGCTTCCAGTTCGGCGAGGGCGGACTTCGATTTGGCGGCCGCCACTTCCTCGCGCTTATAGCCGAGAATTTTGTCCAGGATGCTCATCGGGTCGATGCGATAATCAGCTCGTCCAGTTTGGTCTTGGCCGCGCCGCTGTCCAGCGTGCGCGCCGCCAGCGCCACACCCTCTTTTACATCTTTTACCCGCCCTGACACCATAAGGGCGCAGGCCCCATTCAGCAGCACGATGTCGCGGTAGGGGCCGGTCTCACCGTCAAACAACCGACGCAAGGCTGTCGCATTGTCCGCCGCATTGCCGCCTTTGAGGTCGTCCAGGGTGGCGCGCTTCAAACCGGCATCTTCCGGCGCGAGGGTCCCTTCCACGATCTGCCCATTTTCCAGGCTGGCAAAATGGGTGATGTCGGTTGTGGTGACTTCATCCAGGCCGTCGGCGCCATGCACCACCATGGCGCGCTGGCTGCCCAGCGCCTGCAGGGCCCGCGCATAGGGCGCCAACCAATCGCGGCTATAGATGCCCACCAATTGGCGTTTGACCTTGGCGGGCGAGGCCAAGGGTCCGAGCAGATTGAAGATGGTGCGCATCGCAATCTTTTTGCGCACGGCTGCTACATGGCGCATCGCCGGATGATGCACTTGGGCGAACAAGAATACGATGCCGGTTTGCGCCAGCACCTGCGCGGCGCGCCCCGGTTCCAGATCGATTTTAACGCCCAAGGCTTCCAGAATGTCGGCAGCGCCGCTTTTGGAGGTGGCGGAGCGGTTGCCATGCTTGGCGACCGGCACGCCCGCGCCCGCCACCACAAAGGACACCGCGGTGGAAATGTTCAAGGTGCCGTGACCGTCGCCGCCGGTGCCGCACAGGTCGATGGCCTCGGCGGGCGCTTGGACGGGGCGCATCCCGGCGCGCATGGCGCGCACCGCGCCCACGATTTCCGGCACCGTGGGACCGCGCTTGGCCTGCGCCGTCAGAAAGGCGATCAGGTCTGCCTCCGGCACCGTGCCCGACATGATGGCTTCGAACGCCCGGGCGCTGGCGGTGGCATCCAGGCTGACGCCTTCGCGCACCATCGCCAGGGCTACGGGAAAATCCACCGAGGCGCTGGTCACTTTCATGCCGGGATTTTGGCGAAGTCGCGCGCAATGGCCAGAAAGTTGCCCAGCAAAGCGTGGCCGTTTTCGCTGGCGATGCTTTCGGGATGAAACTGCACGCCATGCACGGGATGGGTCTTGTGCATCACGCCTTGGATCACGCCGTCCTCGCTGGTGGCGGTGACTTCCAGCGCGGGCGGCATCGACGGCGGATCGATGGTGAGGGAGTGATAGCGGGTGGCGAGAAAATCATTGTTCAAACCGCGAAACACGCTTTTGCCGGTGTGATGCACGCGGCTCAGCTTGCCGTGCATCGGCTCAGGCGCGCGCACGACTTTGCCGCCATAGACCTGGCCGATGGCTTGGTGGCCCAGGCAGACGCCCAGGATCGGCATGGCGCCGCCCGCCTGTTCGATCACCTCCAGGCAGATGCCGGCTTCGTTGGGGGTGCAGGGACCGGGGGAGAGCACAATGCCTTCCGGTTTGAGGGCCAGCGCCTCACGTGCGGAAATTTCGTCATTGCGGACCACGCGCACGTCCGCGCCCAACTCGCCCAGATAATGGAAAAGGTTGTAGGTGAAGCTGTCATAGTTATCGATCAGCAGGATGGTCATTTTAAGCCGTTGAATTTGAAAAGAAAAATATCACGATACCCGCTATTCTACCCATTTTGCTTTTGGATGCCCATGACCCATGGGGATGCGCGAAATAGAAAGAAAAATCAATGGTATAGGGACTTTTGTGTGAACCAGTCATAGTTGTGTGGGCGGATCGACTTAATTTCATCCTGTTGCTGGCCGCCTTCAAGTTTGGGCGGAGCGACCATGAAAATTGTCGGTTAACGCGATCATCGAGCCCGGACGAATTAGCGGCAGGATGGCCCGGCCCGTCAGTTCGTCCGCTCCAGCCGCTTGATGTCGTTGTTGACGCTGTCGCTGATGTAGATGGTCTTTCCGTCGGGCGTCATGGTCAGGTAATGCGCTTCGCCGAAATCATTGGTGTCGAAGCCTGCCTTGCCGATGAAGGCCAGGATGTTTCCGTTCCAGTCCAGCCGCATCAGCTGCCCGTCCCGGCCGCTCGTCATCCACAGCTGGTCCTTCCTGTCGACGTAAAGGCCGCAGACCAGGTTCTTCATCTGGATGTCGCGCACGGGCTTGCCGTTCAGGTCGAAGATGCGAAGAACCTTCACTTCGCGGTCGCTGACATAGACCAGCCCCTTGCGGACCACCAGCGTGTGGACGATAGGTGCCGCGCCGTCGCGGGCCAGGCTCCAGCTGGTGATGAACTTGCCGTTCTTGTTGAAGCGCAGCACGCGGGGATCAGTGCCGCCGTGGCTCTGGGAGATGAAGATGTCGCCATTCGGCCCGAAGGCCACATCGGTGGGCTGGTGCAGAAGATGATCGCCCTTGGCTTCATCCCAGGTGCCGGTATTGCCCAGCGTGCCGAGCGTCATCAGCACGTCGCCGCGCGGGTTCATCTTGATGACGATATGGCAGCTCTGGTCCGTCATCCAGATATTGTCGTCGGCGTCTATCCGCATGCCGTGCGGGCGCGCAAGGATGTTGGGATTGATGACACGGAGCAACCGGCCCTGCGCGTCATATTCCAGGATGCTGAACATCGGCATGCGCTGCACCGCCATCAGGTGCCCGTTCTTGAGCAGGACAACGCCGGCGACGTTGGAGAAGCCGGAGATGCCGCCGGGCGGACGGGGTTGTTCCACGAAACGATAGGGCAATGTCGGCGCGTCGGGGACGAATATGTCGCGCGTCGCGGCGGCCTGGCCACCACCGCCACCCGCACGGCGGCGTCCCGCCGCGGCAGATGCCGCCACGGGTTCAGGGGCGGGCGTGGCCGCAGCCGCGGGCTGCGGCACCTGGCCGTAATTGGTGAGCTGATCGCAGGCAGGGCCCGGCCCCGCATCGGAGCC
>DATEEB010000133.1:0-6137 GCA_035281345.1 Rhizomicrobium sp.
CCCCCAAGGCAAAGGCCGAAAAAACCAACGGCGCGGAAAAGAAGACCGCTGCCAAGAAACCAACCACAAACAAGAAGAAAGCCGCCAAGCCAGCGGCCAAGGCGACGGCAAAACCGCAGGGCAAGCCCCCCGGTAAGCCAAAGCCCAAAGTGCCCGCGCTGGCCGGCGAATAGGACCATTGAACAAAGACAAACGACCCAAACACACGCCCGCCTTGGACAAGGCGCGCGTGCTCGAGCTGCTGGCCAAAAGTCCCGGCGCCAACAAGCGTGATCTGGCCAAGCTGCTCGGCCTGAAAGGCTCAGACCGCATCCATCTCAAGCGGATTCTCAAGGAACTGGAGGCCGACGGCGCCATCGCCGGCCGCCAGAAAAAAGGCTTGGTTCCGCGCGGCGCGCTGCCGGACGTCGGTATCATCGAAATCACCGGCCTGGATGAGGACGGTGAGATGCTGGCCCGCCCGCTGGTCTGGGACAGCAATGAAGCGCCGCCCACCATCTATCTCATCCCGCCTAAGGATGGCGCGGCGCCGGGCCCGGGCGACCGGCTGCTGGCGCGTTTCGAAAAGCATGGTGAAAGCTACGAAGCTCACGTTATCCGCAAGCTGGAAACCGAAACCCCAACCCGCCTGATCGGCGTGCTGCGCGATGCGCCCGCCACCGGCTGGCGGCTGGTGCCGATCGACAAGAAGGCGCGCACCGAATATGCCCTGGACAAATCCGATCTGGGCGGCGCCAAGCACAATGAATTGGTGGCGGCCGAACCCAGGCCAGGCCGTATCGCCGGCTTTGCCCGCGTCAAAGTGGTCGAGCGCATCGGCAGCATGGATTCGCCCAAGACCATCAGCCTGATCGCCATCCATGACCACGGCATTCCCACCGAATTTCCCAAATCGGTGATCGAAGAAGCCAAGGCGGCCAAGCCGATCGATCCGCGCGGCAGGACCGACCTGCGCGCGATCCCCTTGGTCACCATCGATCCGCCGGACGCGCGCGACCATGACGATGCGGTGTGGGCTGGGCCCGATGACGATGCCGCAAATCCCGGCGGTCATATCGCGTTGGTCGCCATTGCCGATGTGTCCCACTATGTCACGCCCGGATCGGCGCTGGACAAGGAAGCCTTGAAACGCGGCAACAGCGCCTATTTCCCCGACCGGGTGGTGCCGATGCTGCCGGAGGAATTGTCCGCCGATCTGTGTTCTCTGAAGGAAGGCGTGGACCGTCCCTGTCTGGTGGCGCGCATGGTGTTCGACCGCCATGGCCACAAGAAAAGCCACACTTTCCTGCGGGCCGTGATGCGCTCGGCGGCGCGGCTGACCTATGCCCAGGCGCAGGCCGCCTTTGACGGCAATCCGCATGCCGGCATGACCGACACGGTGAAGCGCACCCTGGCCGATGCTTGGACGGCCTATAAGGCGCTCACCGTGGCGCGGGGCAAGCGCGATCCCTTGGATCTGGATCTGCCGGAACGGCGGGTGGTGCTGGGCGCCGACGGCAAGGTGGCTTCCATCGCCTATCGCGAGCGGCTGGAATCCATGAAGCTGATCGAAGAATTCATGGTGCTGGCCAATGTCGCCGCCGCCGAAGCCCTGGAAAAGGCCAGGACGCCGCTGATCTACCGGGTCCACGACACGCCGTCGAAAGAAAAACTGTTCGCCTTTTCCGATTTCCTGCGCACCCTCAACATCAGCTTCGCCAAGGGCCAAGTGATCCAGCCCGGCACGTTCAACCGCATTCTGGCAGGCGCCAAGGGCAGTCCGCACGAGGCGGTGATGAACGATGTGGTGCTGCGCTCCCAGGCCCAGGCGATTTACGATCCCGCCAATATCGGGCATTTCGGATTGAACCTGGCCAAATATGCCCATTTCACCTCGCCCATCCGCCGCTATGCCGATTTGATCGTGCACCGCGCTTTGATCCGCGCCTTCGGGCTGGGCGAAGGCGGGTTGACCGACCGCGAAATGGCAAGCCTAGGCGCAACCGCCGAGCACATCACCATGACCGAGCGCCGCGCCATGGCGGCGGAACGCGATTCCACCGACCGCTATGTCGCCGCCTTTATGGAGGACCGGATCGGCGAAAGTTTCGATGCCCGCGTCACCGGGGTCACCCGCTTCGGCCTGTTTGTGCGGCTGGCGGAATCCGGGGCGGAAGGCCTGATCCCGATCCGCTCTCTGGGCTCGGATTTTTTCCATCACGACGAAAAACGCCAGGCCTTGATCGGCCAACGCACTAGACTCAGCTATGGCATGGGCGATCTTCTGCCCGTGAAATTGATGGAGGCCGCGCCGCTGACGGGGGGCCTCAGATTCGCGCTGACGGACGGATCGGGAGCCGGGCTGCCCCCTGGCGGGAAATCCCGGCCCGGCAAGCCCAAAAAACGCCCTTCTGGGGATCGTTTCCGGGGCAAAAAGCGCTGAAAGCCTGGCGTTTCCGGGTAAGTCCTTGACAGGACTGGGGCGGGTAAGCCATCTACCGCCCCTCTCGACCTGCCTTTTTTGGAGTTTGTCATGGCGAAGCCGACCACCGCGAAAATCCGCCTCAACAGCGAAGGCGGCAGCGGCTTTTTCTATGTCACCAAGAAAAACACCCGCACCATGACCGAGAAATTCTCGATCAAAAAGTACGATCCGGTGCTGCGCAAGCATGTCGAGTTCAAAGAAGGCAAGATCAAGTAGGCATCTCTGCATTTGAGATGTAGCCTTTGGCGCGCATGCAGCGCGCTCTTTCCCGCCTTTCCAATGAAACATTCGATGTCCTGATCGTCGGGGGCGGCGCCACCGGTTGCTTCACCGCGCGCGATGCGGCCCTGCGCGGTCTGTCTGTCGCGCTGGTGGAAATGCGCGACTTCGCCTGCGCCACCAGCGCCCACAATTCCAAGCTGGCGCATGGGGGTCTGCGCTACTTACGCAACTTCGAATTCTCGCTGGTGCGCGAGTCTTTGCGTGAGCGCCAAACGCTGCTGCGGATCGCGCCGCATCTGGTGCGCCCGTTGCCCTTTCTTTTGCCGCTTTACCGCGCAGGCCTGGGCGCGCGCGCAAAGCTGGCAGCGGGATTGACACTGTATGACCTTATGGGGCGCGGCCATGGGCGCCTGCCCGCCCATCGCTGGCTGAGCGCGCAAAAAGCGGCGGCACGCGAACCTGTTCTGGCAGATGACGGCTTGGAAGGCGCCTTCGAATATCACGACGCCCAGATGTACATGCCTGAGCGGATCGCGCTGGAAAATCTGGTGGACGCCGATGCCCATGGCGGGACAATCGCAAATTATGTTGCGGCCGAAAAATTGCTGCTGCGGAACGGAAAAGTCGACGGCTGCGCTGTGCGCGACGTGATGACCGGCGAGCGGTTCGACATTCGCGCCCGCACCGTGCTGGTGGCGGCGGGGCCTTGGGCGGATATTTTTCTGGAACAGGCGACGGGTCAAGCGGCGGCGCACACCTTGATCCGCTCCAAGGGCATTCATCTTCTGGTGCCGCAGATCAGCAAAGCGGCTTTGACCATCGCAGCAGGCGGCGGCCATCTCTTTGCCCTGCCCTGGCGCGGCCATACGTTGCTGGCCACCACCGACACGGAATTCACCGGCGATCCTGGCCGCGTGGCGGTGCGCGAAAGCGACATCCAAGACTTTCTGGCCGCATTCCAGAAATATCTGCCGCGCGCCGGTCTGACCCGTGATCGGATAAAATTTTTCTATGCCGGCTTGCGGCCTCTGGTCAGAGACAGTTCCAAGGATAGCTACAATGTCAGCCGCCGTTCCGAACTGGTGGATCACGGCAAGGAAGGCGCGCTGGACGGGCTTTTCTCCGCGCTGGGCGGCAAATGGACCACCTCGCGCGCCTTGGCCGAAACCATCACCGACACCCTGATTGGTAAACTCGGCCGCAAAGCCGCGCCCTGCATCACCGCTGCCACGCCACTGCCCGGCGCGCGCTTCCATCGCTTCGAAGACATGCTGCGGGACTATCGGAAAAGCTGGCCAGGAATTTCCACGCTGGACAATCTGGCGCATATGCTGGGGGCGCGGCTTGCAGCCGTACTGAAAGACACGCGGCCTGCCGATCTTGCCCCGCTGTCCACCAGCGGCGACACTGCGGCACAGATCGGCTTTGCCGTGCGGGAAGAAATGGCTCTGACGTTGGAAGATGCGGTGATGCGGCGCACGGCCATCGGCCAATTCGGCAAACCAGACGGCGCCGCCTTGCAAATTGTCGCCGACCAGATGGCGGTACAGCTCGGCTGGAGCGCCGAGAAGAAGGCACAGGAGATCGCCAGTCTCGAACCCATCTATCGGACGGCCTTATGACAGCCTTCGTTGTGTTCAATCCGAACTCCGCCAATGGGCGCACGGGGCGCGACCGGAAGGAAATCGAGAATGCGTTGGAAAAAATCTTTCCCCTCATGTCTTTCTTCGCCACCACCGTGCCCGGGCAGGCCGCGCAATTGGTGCGCGACGCCTTGCGCGACGGCCATATGGAAATCATCGCGGTGGGCGGCGACGGCACCATCAACGAAGCCCTGAATGGATTTTTCGACCGAGGATTTCCCGTCATGCCCGACGCGGTGTTCAATTTCGTGCACAACGGCGATGAAGGCCTGTTGTGCCGCCGTTTCGGCATTCCCGCCGGATGGCGCGCCGGCGTGGCGCATCTGGGCCATGCCCGCATCCGCAAGCATGGGGTGGGCCGCGTCGCCTGCCTCAGCGCCGGCGGCGAGCCGGTGACCCGTTATTTCCTGGGCGCCGCCAGCTTCGGGCTCAGCGCCAGCATGGCGCGCGGTCTCGGCCGCGCGCGCATCGCGCGGCTGTTCGGGCGCAGGTTTGCCCGCCGCCTGCATGGATTCCTGGCGCGGCTCCGCTGGCGCGAGACCCGGGTGCGGCTGATGGCCGAGAGCTATGACGAAATCGCGGGAATCGCCAGCGTCCGTGTGTCGCCCGGCGATGGGTTGCTGGAGCTTTGCGTGCTGGACGGCCTCAACCGGGCGCAAAAGGCCCGCAAACTGCGGTCCGCGCGCTTGACGGCGGCGCCGACCCTGGACACCAAGCGCGCCGTGGAGGTGGAGACGGACGGTGAAATCGCCGGTATTCTGCCCGCCAGCTTCGAAATTTACCCTACCGCCATCAATCTGCGCGTCTGACATGTGTTTTCGTTAATCTGCCGCCATGGAGCGCAGGCAGACGCGGTGGAATGGCTGGGGCAACCCGGGCTACGATGATCCCTTGGCGGTCAATGAACCGGCCTGGCGTTGGTTAACCCAGGCTTTTGCCATGCCTGCCTTGTTGGCCACCCCGCCGCGCGACTTTTCCGACGTCATGCTTGCCCCATCGCGCCTGCCTGCCAGGGCGCGGCAAAAGCTCACCACCCTCTTGGGCAGCTTTGGGGTGCAGCAAGGTGATTTCGAGCGCGCCCGCCATGCCGCGGGCCGCGGGCTGACAGACTTGCTGCGTTTGCGCGCGGGCGATCTTTCGGCCGCGCCGGATGTGGTTCTGTATCCGCGCAATGAGACGGACTGTTTGGCGGCCTTGATGCTGTGCGCCGAATTGGACATCGGCCTAGTGCCTTTCGGCGGCGGCACCGGGACAATCTCGTTCGCCCGAGGGAAGCATTGCGCCGTGGCGGCGTTGGATCTGTCCGATCTGGGCCGCGTCACGTCTGTGGATCTTGTGTCGGGAACCGCGGATGCCGAGGCCGGCATCCTGGGACCGGATCTGGAACGGCAATTGGCGGCGCGTGGCATGATGCTGGGCCACCGCCCTGATGATTTCGAATTTTCCAGCCTGGGCGGTTGGATCGTGCAGCCCGGCGCCGGTCAGGAAGCCGCCCGCTATGGCGCGGCTGGCGATTGGCTGCTGGGGGTGCGGGTGGCGACACCGCGCGGCTTGGTGACGTCCGGCGGATTGCCGGACTTAAAACACATTATGCCGGGGTCGAAGGGGAGCTTGGGCGTGGTTACCGGCGCAACCCTGCGGGTCCGCGCCCTGCCCGCGCAAGAAGCGTATCACGCCTATCTGTTTCCCGATTTCGCCAGCGGCCTGGCCGCGATGCGCGAATTCCAGCGCACCGGGGAGCCCCATGCCATGCTGCGGCTTTGCGACGACGGTCAAACCCGCTTCTTTCGCGCCTTGGAGCGCGCCGG